>JAJOKY010000035.1 GCA_021129615.1 Minisyncoccota bacterium
GCTATAAAAGAGGCCCAAAAAAAGAATAACCCCTTTTGCCTTGATGTTTTTCATGACATTATATCTGAAAACGAAGATTATAAAAAACTATTAAATAAATGAGAGAGTCTTATCTTATCTATGCCTTGGGCTTGCTTGCTATATTAGTGATTTTTTATTTTACTTTTATTCTATTCAAAAAGAAGAAAACTGGGCATTTGAAGCGGAGCTTAGATATGTCTCTTTTTTTGATTAGACTCCCTAAGTATGAATCTTCTAATGAGAATAGGCCCGACATAAAAGCAGTGATTTCTAAGATGGAACAATTTTATTCTAATTTTATGGACATTGATAAGGGAGAGGGTTTTTTAAAAAAGTTTTTTCTTGGATCGCCAAGGGTTGTTTTCGAAATATCGTCAGAGCTTGGCGGTGATGATGTCTCTTTTTATATTGCAGTTCCTTTAAAATACGAAAAGTCAATTAATAAGTATGTTCAGGGAGTTTATCCAGGGGCGGTAGTTGAGAAAAAAAGTGGAGACTATACGATATTTGAACCTAATGGTGTGACCTCTGCCTCTTTCTTAAAATTGACCCAGACGCACTATTTGCCGCTAAATACCTATCAAGAGATAGAGGGAGATCCATTGGAGTCTATAACTAATTCAATTACCAATATTAACCCAGATGAGGGGGCAGCGATTCAGATTTTAATAAGGCCATCCCAGCTTAAGGTAAAAAGTAGAGGAGAGAAAATTATTTCGCAGATGAAAAATAACTCAAAGACCCTATCTCAAGCCATTAATGAAGTCAATTCGGGGGGTCTACTGAAAGACCTTATGAGCGCCCTAAATTCAGGAGAAGATAATTTGTTAAAGGAATCTAATGTTATGAAAGTTGACGAAAGTGTTGTTGAAGCGGTTAGAAACAAGATTAAAAAAACATCCTTTGATGTTAACATTAGATTGATTGGGGTTGCAAAAGAGAGAGATAGATCAGAAGAAATTCTCCATAACCTTGAGAGTAGCTTCTCTCAGCTTTCTTCAGCAAACAATAGACTTAGTCCCATTAGAATTAAAGGGAAAAGGGGACTAAGAAGATTTATTTACGACTTTTCCTTTAGAAATTTTAATGGAAAAGAGTCTAACCTTTTAAATGTTCAAGAGATATCAAGTATCTATCATTTTCCACTTTCTCATATGGAAAGTCCCTACATTAAATGGGTAAGGACTAAGGATTCGCCGCCACCATCTAATCTCCCCAAAACAGGTCCATTGTTTATAGGTGAGGCGGTCTATAGAGGTGAAGAGAAATCAGTTTTTATTGCTTCTCGCACTGATAGAAGGAGGCACTTCTATGTTATTGGTCAGACTGGGACTGGGAAGACAACTCTTTTGAGAGAAATGATTCGTCAGGATATAGAAAAAGGGGAGGGAGTTGGTGCTATAGATCCACATGGGGATTTAATTGAAGATACCTTAGCTAATATCCCAAAAGAGAGGATAAATGATGTAGTCTTATTTGAACCATCTAATATAGAGCAACCATGTGGATTAAATATGCTTGAGTGGAATACCCCAGAACAGAGAGATTTAGCGGTTTCAGAAATGATTATGATATTCACAAGTCTTTTCCCGCCAGAAATGATTGGCCCCTACTTTGAGCACTATATGAGAAATGCAATGCTTGCCCTTATGTCTGATAAAAATGACCATGGGACTTTAGTAGAGATACCAAGGATGTTTACAGACGATCGTTTTATGGAGATGAAGTTAAAAAAAGTTGATGACATACTGGTAAGAAATTTCTGGTTAAAGGAGTGGAAAAATACCTCTGGTCAGACTAGGTCTGATATGTTGGGATATGTTATCTCTAAAATAGGGAGGTTTATTGAAAATGAGATGATGAGAAATATTATTGGGCAAAATAAATCATCATTTAATTTCGGTGATATAATGGATGAGAAAAAGATATTTTTAGTCAATCTTTCAAAAGGATTGACGGGAGAGATTAATAGCTCCCTTTTAGGTTTAATCCTCGTATCTAAACTACAGATAGCAGCTTTAGCTAGGGCAAGGATGCCAGAAGAAGAGAGAAAAGACTTTTATCTCTACATTGATGAATTTCAAAACTTTACTACCGATAATATAGCAACAATTCTTTCAGAGGCTAGGAAATATAGGCTTTGTTTAACTTTGGCTCATCAGTATATGCCACAATTGAAAGAAGAGATTAAAAATGCGGTAATAGGAAATGTTGGAGCGATTGCTTCTTATCGTATTGGGGCAACGGATGCTGAATTTTTAGAGAATCAATTCAGCCCTGAGTTTTCAAAGTTTGATTTGAGTAACCTAGATAACTATCAATATCTAGTAAAGATGCTTATAGATAGCAAGATTACATCACCATTCAAAATCAATGCCCCCATTCCACAACATGGGGATAGAGATAAAGTTGAAAAAATTAGAGCTATTTCAAGAGTTAAATATGGGCGCCCAAGAGCTCTAGTGGAAGATGAAATAGCGGAGAAGTTAAACTTAGATTTATAGAATAATAAAAGATTTTTAGTTTAAAAAACAGAATGATCTGGATATCAATTTTTATTTTTGGAATAGCTATCGGCTCATTTATAAATTGTATTATTTACCGACTTGAAATTAAAGAGGGTTTTGTTTCTGGTAGATCAAAGTGCCCCTACTGTAAAGATGAAATTAAATTTTATGACCTTATTCCCATAATTAGCTATTTTATTTTGAGAGGGAGGTGCAGGTGCTGTAAACAAAAAATATCCATACAATACCCTTTAGTAGAGCTTTTAACTGGTATGGTGTTTCTCTTTATATTTTTTCAGCAGGGCATATTGGAGCTCTTCAGTTTTTTTATAGCGATAGAGACAACCTATCTACTTCTAGTCTTCTTCTTAATGATTATTATATTTATCTATGACTTAAAGCACTATTTAATACCCGATGAAGCGGTTTATACTGCTATTGCACTAGTGACTACTTGGCGGGGAGGAACGCTTTTAGCTGGGATAATTGATATAAGGCAAGTGGCAATATATCTCTTTTCAGGGCTCGCTGCCTTTGGTCTATTCTTATCAATATTTATCTTATCGAGGGGACTATGGATCGGTTTTGGGGATGTAAAGCTAGTCCTGTTTATCGGTATTTTCCTTGGATTTCCAGAAATATTTATTGCACTATTTTCATCCTTTATATTAGGTGCTATAATAGGAAGTGTAGTTATTGTCTTTAGGAAGAGGGGGACAGGAACAGAAATTCCATTTGCTCCATTCTTAATTACTGGTACCGCTTTAGCTCTCTTTTGGGGAGAATTGATTATGGGATGGTATTTTAATTTTTTTATGTTTTAAAAGCTTAATAGATATGATATGTTTTTAGTGTTCAAAAACAGTGGAGAAAAGAGAAGGGGAATGACAATGGTAGAGCTTTTGGTTGTTATCTCTCTAATATCTATTATTACTGGAATAACTCTAGCTAATTTTAGGGTTTCTGGGCAGATATTTAGCTTTGAAAGAGATGTCAATATGGTGGCTCAAAATACAAGAGTGATGCTAGAATCTACTATGGCAATGGAGGAACAAAACCTTCCAGCAGGCTGTAATCCAGGAGGGATTCAGTATGTGGCCTCTTATGGACTCAGATTTGAAGTTGGAGTAAGCGGCTATGATAAGGTTCTCTACTTTATTAATTCAGATGAAAACCATGCTGGCTTTGGAACAGAGTTATGCAGGAAAACGATTGAAACAGTTTACCTTGAAGAGGGGGTTATACATCTAATATCTACGGTACTACCAAGTACAACTCCAGCATTTATAGATATAATTTTTATTCCACCCCATCCAAGGACATTTATTGGTGGGATTACAGTGCAAACTCCACCTGGGGGGAGGATATTAAGATCATCTCATAGTTCAGTCGAAATCACTTTTGAATTAAGGGATGACCCGATTGAAAAGAGATCCGTTATTATTAATATGGCTGGGCTAATAGAAGTAGTAGAATGATTAAAAAGTTAAACATAAACAGAGATAGGAATTATCATCAAAAAGGGATGACATTTTTGGAATTGATGGTTTCGATGTTTATATTGATTGTTGGGATAGGAGGGGCAATGGGATTAATACATAATACAATTTCAGCGGCCACAATGTCTAGGTCTAGACTTAAGGCAGTCTATTTAGCACAAGAGGGGGTAGAATTAATTAGAAACATTCGCGATAGCAACATTATAGTTGGTCAGAATTGGCTTCATAATATTCCAACTCTATGTGAATGCTGTAAAATTTCATTTGATCATAGTATCGGTCAACTGATAGGACAATGTGATGGTGGGGTGCCTCAAAGATTAAGAGATTTTAATGGTTTCTATGCTCACAGTACAGATCCCGCCGCCCAAGATACAGCCTTTACCCGACAGATAAGGCTTTCTACTTATCACTTAGGGACAGATAATGAATACTTACAAGTTGAAGTAATCGTTTCTTGGGTTCATCAGGGAGAGAGTAGCAGTGTTGTCGTAGTAAGTCATCTATATAATTGGAGACAATAATGAGAAAAAACAATAATAGAAAAGGATTTACCATGGTAGAGCTTCTCGTTTCTATGTTTATTTTTAGTTTGATTATGGGGGGGATAGTCAATGCTCTTTTTATGAGCGTCTCTCTACAGCAAAGAGTGATAGAGAATCAAAGGAAGATTTCAGAGGTCAGTTTTCTTCTAGAATATATGAGTAGAACCCTAAGAATGGCTAGAAAAGATATAGCAGGTCAATGTATAACTATAAACCACAACTACCACAAGCCAGACCCCAACACGATTAGGTTTTTAAACTTTGATGGAGAGTGTCAAGAGTTTTCTCTTATCAATAACTCAGTAAATGAAAGAATTGCTAACTCGGGGAATTCAGCTGACCTTCCAGTATTTACCCCTATAACTTCTCAGAATATATCTGTTACCAGAATGGAGCTTGGTGATGCTGGTAGCGCTTGGCATCCATTATCAACAAATAATAACCAGTCAAGGGTTGTGATCCTTCTAGAGGTTAAGCCCAGGGGAGCAGACTATAGCACCAGATTTCAAACAGTAATTTCTCAACGAAAATTAAATTTACCCCATTAATTATTTTTATATGAAAAGAAGAGGATCAGCACTATATTTTTCATTAATTGTACTAACAATAATTTTAGGAATTGTTCTTGGGTTGAGTACAATAATTATAAATCAAATACAGATAATTAGGGGTATGGAATATTCAGTTATTGCATTTTATGCTGCTGATTCTGCTAACGAAAGAGCTCTTAATGTTCTCTTTAGAACTGGGAATTTCCAAGATTTTACGGGGTCTCTTATAAATAATTCAACCTATTCTGTGCAAATGGGTCGTGGATTAAATATGGGGGGGCCAACTCATAGTTGCGTAGAAGGCTTTTATTGTATTAGAGCTACTGGAGATTACCTTGGGGTTAGGAGGGGTATTAAAACAGGGAACTAATGGATAAAAAAAGTGTAAAAAATAAGATTAAAAGGCTTAGAGCAGCTATTAATCATTATAGGTATGTTTATCATGTTTTAGACAGAGAAGAGATATCTAGTGAAGCCTTAGACTCTTTGAAAAAAGAGCTTTTTGATTTAGAGACAAGATTTCCATCACTGATAACTGCAGACTCACCAACTCAAAGAATAGGGAGTAGGCCTCTAAAAAAATTTAAAAAAATTAAAAGAGACACCCCTATGTTGTCGCTTAATGATGCCTTTTCTTCTGGTGATATTATTAGCTGGATAAAGAGAATTAAAAAAATAATTCCCGATGAACAATTAGATTTTTATTGTGAATATAAGATAGATGGATTAGCTTTTCAGGTAGACTATATTGATGGTGTTTTTGCTATTGGATCAACAAGGGGTGATGGAATTATTGGAGAGGATGTAACAGAAAACCTAAAAACAATAGAATCATTACCATTAAAAATAAGAGAGAAGAGGGCAGTAATGGAGGATATCAGAGATATGAGTAGAGAAATAAAAGATATTGTTGCTCAATTTTATAATGGTAAGCTTAGTATAAGAGGGGAAGCCTTCATATCTAGGGATAATTTTAAAAAAATCAATGAAACTCGCAAAAAAAATGGACTTACTCTCTTTGCAAATACTCGGAATATAACTGCTGGATCTATCAGGCAACTCGACTCTAAGGTAGCAGCAGCAAGGAAACTTGACGCTTTTATTTATGATCTAGTCGGTTGTGATAAGATAATTAGTCATTCTTATCGACATAAATTATTAAAAATATTGGGGTTTAAGATAAATCCATATAGCAGAGAGTGCCATAGCATTGATGAGATAGTCTCCTTTCGCGAAGAGTGTAAAGAGAGGCGGGATAGCCTCGGATATGATATTGATGGAATAGTTGTTCTTGTTAATAATAATAATCTTTTTAATAGATTAGGTGTAGTCGGTAAAGCCCCAAGGGGAGCAATTGCTTTTAAGCTTGGATTAAAACAGACAACTACTAGAGTAAAAAATATAGAGGTGCAGATTGGTAGAACTGGTATCCTAACTCCAGTTGCCAACCTTGATCCAGTTGATCTAGGCGGGGTTACCATATCTAGAGCAACTCTACATAATTATGGGGAGTTAGAAAGGTTAGGGGTAATGATAGGAGACACTGTTATTATTGGACGAGCTGGAGATGTTATCCCCGACATAATAGGTGTGGTTCATAAAATGAGAGACGGAAAAGAGAAAAAAATAATTATTCCCAGTAGATGCCCTTCTTGTGGTGAGGGGATAAACAGAGAAGAGAAGGGTTCATTAATAATTCGTTGTAATAATCCGAACTGTTTAGATAAAAAAAAGAGGATATTTACCCACTTTATCTCTAGAAAAATTTTTGATATTTCTGGACTTGGAGGGAGGGTTATTGAGAAGCTTATTGACAATAATAAGGTCTCTGATCCAGCGGATATTTTCTCTCTTAAGATAGAAGACTTCTTAGATCTTGATGGGTTTGCGAATAAGATGGCTGAAAATGCCCTGAATTCTATTCTTTCTTCAAAGAAGATAGAGATGAATAGATTTATCCAGTCTTTTAACATAAAAAATGTCGGAAAAGAGACCGCCACCTTATTGGCGAGTAATTTTAAGAATCCCGAGGATATTATGAGCACATCATTAGAAGAGCTTATTTCCATTAAGGACATTGGAGAGATTACAGCTAGAAATATATATGAATGGTTTAGAAATAAAGACAATATTAAGTTTTTGAGGAAATTAAGAGAAGCTGGAATAGAGATTATTGATGAAAAAAAGGGGACGACCTTAGCTGGTAAGAAGTTTTTAATTACCGGAACACTCCCTTCTTTAAGTAGGGATGTTATAAAAAAGAAGATAAGGTTGATGGGTGGAAAGGTCCTAGAGAGCGTTAGTAGCAAAATTGATTATATCATTGTTGGTAAAAATCCAGGGTCAAAGCTTAATAGGGCAAAAAGACTTAAAATAGAGGAGTTAAGTGAGGCTGATTTTTTAAAGATGATAGATAGTAAATAATAGGGATTGATTAATATGACTATAAGAGTAATAGACCATATAAAAAAACTTGATTGGATTTTGATTGGTTCAGCTTTTTTTCTTTTTCTAATTGGACTCATCTCTGTTTATAGTTCCGCAAGTGATGGATTGGGCTCTGTAAAAAAACAGATTATTTTCTTAATAGTTGGAATTGTAGCAATGATAGTTGTAAGTTCCTTTGACTGGATGGCTTTGAAAGAGAATTCTAGCTTAGTTTTATTCTTATATTCCATTGGGGTAGTACTTCTTGTTGGTCTATTTTTTTTCGCTCCCGTTATTAGAAGTGTCAGGAGATGGTATGTAATAGGCCCCTTCTCATTTGACCCGATAGTATTTGTCAAAATAGTTCTTATAATTCTTTTAGCAAAGTATTTCTCAAGTCGCCATATTGAAATGTATAAGTTTTCTCATA
>JAJOKY010000003.1 GCA_021129615.1 Minisyncoccota bacterium
TTGATATTTATAATTGCTTAGAGTCTAGTGAAGTACCAGACTCATCTGAAGATTGTGATTTTTGTAGATATAGAGAGGCAGTAAAGAAGACAGAAGAATCTTATCAATTAGATATATAAAAAAGGAATTAGTTAATAAGAAAATGAAAAATAAAAGCCTATTTACTAAGTATCTATTTTTAACTATCTCTTTTTTATTTTTAATCCTAGCCTACTTAAACTTTCCAGAACTCATCTTTTTTTTAATTGGAGTTGGGGTTGCAATATTATCTTATTTAGTATGGGGAGCAGAAGAGGGGATTATGGCTATACTCCTATTGGCTTCTATTACTCTCGGAATGTTTTTTAGAAGTATTGAGATCTTTTTATTTGGATTATCAGTTTGTGTTATTTTGGGAGTTACTACTTTTAGATTAAGGGTAAGTATATCGAACCTAAGGAAAAGTGAGCACAAATATAAAAATCTCGTTGAGATGGCTAGCGATGGTATAGTTATCTTACAAAACAGGAAAATAAAATATAGCAATCCTTCATTAATAAAGATGTTAGGATACAGCATTATTGAGGTTATCGAGACTGATTTCACTAAATATGTCCCCAGCAATGAGATCGATGATTTTTTAGAGAAATATAAGAAAGCAAGAAGTGGAGATAAGGATTATACTTATGACATAATTTTGAAAAATCGACTAAACAAAACTATTGATACTGAAATGAGCTTTAGCTCTATCGATTATGAGGGGGAGCCAGCTGATATGATTATAATAAGAGATGTTACCCAGCGAAAGCAGATAGAGGAGATAATTCATCAAAAAGAGCAAGAGTTTGAGAATCTTGTAAAAAGATCTCCCGACATAATTGCTAGATTTGATAATGAATATCGCTACCTCTATATAAATTCTGCTATTGAAAAAGAGGTTGGGATTCATCCTCGTGATGTCTTTTGGAAAACTGTTCGGAATATTATAGTCCCTGAAAAAGCATCTCAAATATGGGAGAGATCGATAGAGGAAGTTTTCCAAAATAAAAAAGAGAAGACGATATATACGGGACACCTAACGCCAAGGGGTAAGAGATACTACAATACTCGATTATTACCAGAACTTGATAGATATGGTAGGGTTGGTACGGTACTAGCAATTAGTCGTGACATTACAGAAGTGAAAGAGATAGATAAAATTAAATCGGAGTTTATATCGGTATCTTCTCATCAATTAAGAACTCCTTTATCGGTGATTAGGTGGTGCACAATAATGCTTTTAGACGGTATGCTTGGAGAGGTAAAAGATGAGCAGAAAAAATATATAGATAAAATTTATGAATCAACCAAAAAACTGATAAAAATATCTAATTCATTCTTTAATGTTGCTATACTTGATTTAGGCATATTGACTATAATAACCAAAGAGGTTAATGTTATTGATATAATAAAAAGAACAATTGATGACTTAGAGCCTGAAAGAGTTAAAAAGGGGATAAAAATTAGCCAAAAATATAATAATATTCCAGTAATTAAGGTAGATGAGAGGCTTTTTGAAATGGTAGTCAGGGCGATTATATCTAATTCTATAAAATATGGTTACGATGGTGGTAATATCTGGATAGAGGTAATCAGGCAACAAAGAAATATTTTAGTTAAAGTCAGTGATGATGGATATGGAATTCCTAAAGAATATCAAGCCAAGATATTTACAAAATTTTATAGAGCTGAAAATATTAAGAACAAGGCAATCTATGGGACTGGGCTTGATCTATATATAATAAAGGAGATAATTAAAAACTTTAAGGGAGATATTTGGTTTGAATCACCCAATCCTGATATTGAAAGTGATAATTATAGAGGGACATCTTTCTTTTTTACGATTGCCTTAGAAGAAGAGATAAAACAAGAGACAGACCAAGAGGCAGATCGAAATTCGAAAGAAATAATTAGATTAAAATGAAAAAAAATAAAAAGAATTTACTAGAAGGGACTATAAGTGTGACATCGATGGGAGCTGGCTACGTATCTGTTGATGAGATTGATGAGGACATATATATACCACCCCAATTTCTTAATACTGCCTTCAATAAGGACATAGTTGAAGTCGCTATGTTTCCTAAGGTAGAGGGAGAGAAAGTCAGTGGTGAGGTTATGGGAATTATTTCAAGAAATAAAATTAAATTTGTTGGAACAGTAAAAAAAGAGAAAAATGATAGTTTTGTTTTTATTACTACTGATGACCACAAGATACATGTTCCAATATTTATACCGACCACCGATGATAATATTAAAAATAATATGAAGGTTTTAGTTGAGATTATTAAATGGGATAATCCGCGTAAAAATCCAATTGGTAAAATTATTAGGATAATTGGTAAAAAGGGAGATAATGACACTGAGATGGAGTCTATAGTTATCGAAAAAGGCTTTGAGATAGAATTTCCTGAAGGCATAGAAAAAGAGGCAATTAAAATAAAAGAGAAAAGCAAGAGTATCTGTAAAGATGACAAAAATAGACGAGACTTTAGAGATGTGCTTACTTTTACTATTGATCCGGTTGATGCTAAAGATTTTGATGATGCCATCTCTTTTAAAAGGATCTCAGATGACCTTTTTGAGATAGGTGTTCATATCGCTGATGTTAGTTATTGGGTTAGAGAAAAAAGCTCTATAGATAAAGAGGCTAAAAAAAGAGGCTTTTCGATATATCTTGTTGATCGAACTATCCCCATGCTTCCAGAGATATTATCGAATGATGTTTGTAGCTTAAACCCGAATGAAGATAAATTAACATTTTCTGCTGTTTTTACAATTTCTAAAGGTGGTGAAGTTAAAAATACTTGGTTTGGAAGAACAATTATTAATTCTGACAAAAGATTCACCTATGAGGAAGCGCAAGAGATAATTGATGGCAAAAATGGGCCTTATGCAGAAGAGATTAGAGAGATAATGGCTATAACTAGAAATATAAGAAAAAAAAGGGTTGAAGCTGGGTCACTTGAATTTAGCTATGACGAGGTTCAGGTTGAAATTGATAAAAAGGGGAAACCAATTAATATATACACCAAAAAGGGGATTGAATCTCAAAAGTTGATAGAGGAGTTAATGGTTTTAGCTAATAGAGAGGTCGCCCTCTATATTGGTGGTAAAAAAAGTAAGGGATTATGTATCTATAGGATTCACGAAAATCCTGACAAGGATTCTCTCGATAATCTATTTTCTTTTCTTAAGAAGCTTGGATATAACATAAGATTAAGTGGTAATGCTGTCTCCTCAAAAGAATTGAATGAGTTATTATTAGATCTCAAAGATAAAGATGAAGAATTTTTAGTTAAAACTCTTGTTATCCGTTCGCTGCCAAAGGCTATATACTCTATCAAAAACAAGGGGCATTTTGCTATGGCGCTACCCCATTATGCTCACTTCACATCTCCGATTAGAAGATATGCTGATCTATTAAATCATAGGTCACTTCAAGCTAAGCTAGATAACATACCTCCGTCTAGTGAAGATAGAGACCTCTATAAAGAGGTCGCGGGGAAACTATCCCAAATAGAAGTTGATCTAGAATCAGCTGAAAGAACTTCATTATCATTAAAGCAGACCGAATATATGCTTGGAAAAATTGGAGAAACTAGAAGTGGAATCATATCGGGCGTTACTCAGTGGGGTATCTATGTTCAAGACATTAAAAGTAAGAGTGAGGGAATGATTAGATTGAGAAGTATGAAAGATGATTTTTACACCTTTGACAAGGAAAATTTTGCGATCATTGGATCAAGGACTAAGAAAAAGTACTCTCTTGGACAAAGGGTTAAAATAAAGATTATTGGTGGTGATATAGAAAGAAGAACCATAGACTATTCATTCGTTTAAGAGCGTGATCTTCTCAGCTTGATCTAGCTCCTTTATTATTTTATTATATATTTTTTAAAACTATGTCTTTATCGGTTGGAATAGTAGGATTCCCTAATGTAGGGAAGTCAACTCTTTTTCAGGCTTTAACTCAAAAAGAGGTGGGAAAGTTAAATTATCCATTTTGTACAATAGATCCAAATATTGGAATTGTCAGTGTTTTAGATAATAGACTTGATAAGCTTTCAAGGATGGCAAATTCAAAAAAGACCGTATATTCGTCTATAAAATTTGTTGATATCGCTGGTATAGTTGAGGGTGCGAATAAGGGAGAGGGTCTTGGTAACAAATTTTTAGCAAACATAAGGGAGACAGACCTTATCATTTATGTGCTTAGAGCCTTTACAGATGAAGGGGTAATTAGTGTGCGGGATAAAATTGATCCGATAGAAGAGTCTATTCTTCTTGAAACCGAGCTCTCTCTTAAGGACTTAGATGTTATTGAGAAGAGGATGACCTCTTTAGAGAAGGAGATTAGATCAAGGAAAAAAGAGGCTATAATTGAAATGTCAGTTATTAAAAAAGCTAAAAAAGCGATTGAAAATGGCTTTACCCTTATTAGCTTAAACTTGTCAAAAGAAGAGAAGGAGATATTACAATCTTATCGTTTCTTAACAATGAAGCCAAAAATATATCTACTTAACGGCTCTAGTAATGATATTTCAGATGAGACCAGAAGTAAGCTAGAAGAATATGGTTGCCCAGTAATTTCTATTGACATTGCTAATGATCTTGACTCTTCAGTAGCAACCGAAGAAGATAATTTAAAAATTATTGATAAGTCAAAGCTAGATATCTTAATTCAGGAATCATATAATCTTTTAGGGCTAATCACCTTTTTTACCGTTGGTCCAGAGGAGTCTAGGGCGTGGAAAATTAAAAAAGAGACCCTAGCGCCTGATGCCGCTGGAACAATTCACACTGATTTCAAAAGTAATTTCATTAAGGCAGATGTTATCAATTGGGAAGACCTATTTCAAGTTGGTGGGTTATTAGAGGCTAAAAAAAGAGGGATGATTAAAACTGAAGGTAAGAATTACATTATCAAAGATGGCGATGTAGTAGAGATAAAGCATGGAGCTTAATTTTAAAACCTATACCTTTAATCAGAACATATGTTAAGCTTAATTTTTATGAAAGTATGATTAAATTTTTAAATATATTTTTTCTATTTTTTTGTCTAGTTATGATTAGTACCCCCTTATCAGTGAGGGCTTTTTCATCTAGCGATATAGAAACCTTTAATATTCATCCATTATTTCATCCTAATCAGAGACATAACATCTCAGCAATTCGCCAAAGAGTTACTAATAAGATCTATTTTTATATTGAAGAGTCTTGGTGGAATAGCATTACTGACGAGGAAAAAAAGGCGCTAGATGAGAGAATATATAATATTGGAGCAAGATTTAGTCGTGATATTTATCCCAGAATTACATCAATTTTTGGGGATAAGCCGAACCATACAGTAGATGATAGCGACAGGATTACTATTTTGTTTCATAAAATGCCAAGAGAAGTTGGGGGATATTTTAATTCAGCTGATCAGCATTCTGTTTTTCGTATACCTAGATCTAATGAAAGAAATATTATCTATCTGAATAGTAGACATATTCATAACAATCTTCTTGAGAACTTTCTAGTTCACGAATTTATTCATCTTATAACCTTCAATCAAAAAGAAGTTGCGCATAGAGTAAGTGAGGATATATGGCTGAATGATGCAAGGGCAGAGTTTGCACCAACTTTTCTTGGCTTCACTGAAAGTAGTGGATGTAATTTAAGAAATAGAATTTTTAATTTTATTAAGTTTGCGACAACATCACTTACTGAATGGATTCATAAAGAGGAGGACTATGGGGTTGTTAGTGTTTTTGCTCATTATTTAGTTGATCATTATGGAATTGAGATATTGGCTGACTCTATTAAGTCGGAAAAAATTGGGATAAAAAGTATCAATGAAGCATTAGTGAAAAATGGATTTTCTGAAGATTTTTCACAGATATTTACAGATTGGACCATTGCATCATTAGTCAATGATTGTAGCTTAGGGGAGAGATACTGTTTTCTTAATCCAAAGCTTCAAAATTTAAGAATTTCACCACAAACAACACTTTTACCAGAATTGCATGGAAGCTCTTTTTCATCAAGAGAGGGGACTAAAAGTTGGGCGGGTAATTGGCATCGTATAGTTGGGGGATTGGGTGATTTAGTGCTTGACTTTGATGGTGATAATGAGGTAAGTTTTGTAGTTCCATATGTTGTTTGTGATAATAGTGGGATATGTGATGTGAGGCAAATTTCTCTTGATAAAAATAATAAAGGAAGTATAGTGATAGAAGATTTTAGCAAAAACTATCATTCAATTACTTTCATTCCATCCATACAGTCAAAAATTTCAGGGTTCAATGGAGAGGAAGATGAATATTTTTTTGAATGGAGTGTTTCTACTAAGGAAAGATCTCATATTGTGGATAATGAAGAGATAATCTCATCTCTTTTAGTTCAGATAGAGGAACTACAAGCTGAAATCCAGAGGTTGCAATTGATTCTTGAGCAAAGAGATAGTAATAAAAAAATAATTACCAAGGATCTATTTATTGGTTCAAGGGGCAGTGAGGTTTTTGCTCTTCAAGAGTTTTTAAAGAATCAGGGGTATGAGATTTACCCTGAGGGACTAATCACAGGGAATTTTTTATATCTTACGAAAAGAGCAGTAGTCCGTTTTCAAGAAAGATATGCATCAGAGATACTTCATCCAATAGGTCTTTTTAGGGGAACTGGATTTGTTGGTGAAATGACCAGAAAAAAAATAAATATTAAAATTTAAATAAATTATGTACTATTACGACTTACATTGCCATACTTCACATTCGAGCGACTCTCCGTCAAAGATTGAAGAGATTATAAAAATTGCTAAAAAAAGGGGGGTTGATGGGATTGCCATCACTGACCATAATCGAACCTATAAGGGTCCACTAGAAATAGACGGTATAAGGATAATTCCTGGGAATGAGATTACTGTTAAGGGTAGTAGACATCTTTTGGCATATTTCATTGATAAAAATATTAAACCTAGGATGGATGCAAAGAAGACAATTCTTGAAGTTCAGAAGCAGGGAGGCTTCTCTGTCTTGGCTCATCCTTTTAGGGGATTTAGTGGGTGGGAGAGTAAAAGACCCAAAAAAAAGAGAGCTATAGAAGAGGCGATGAGTGTGGTTGACGGGATAGAGGTTAGTAACGCCTCTGATTCTGGCGATGCCAGGGAGCTTGCCCTAGAGATGGCTAAAAAGTTTAAAAAGTTTCAAACAGCTGGGTCTGATGCTCATATCCCGGGACAGATCGGTTTTTCAGTAGTTGAGGTCAAGGAACATCTCACTAAAGAAAATTTTAAGGAGATGCTAAAAGATGCAAAAATTATCTTAAGACCAGAATCAGAAGATTTTCGTAGAAGTATAAGGTATTGGAAAAAAATAGCGGTTAGCCCAGCAAAATATATTGGGGTTTATAAGATTCAACCGATTAAAGCTCTATTTTTTAGGTTTATTGTCAGAAATTATCTTAGAATTGAAAATTTTAAATTTGAAAAAATAAATTTTAGTCATAAAGAGAAATAGAGGATAAAGAGTGGGTAAAAGAGAAAGAGTAGATAATTTTTACCCAGCACCAGAGCCTTGGTGCTAGGTTTATCAATTTCTAATTCCCATTGAACATTTCAATGTTCCGATTATAGATTCGAGAAAAAAAGAAGAGTTTTGAACATACGAGGGTTGAACCTTCGGAGGTTCTTTCCTTCCCGTCATTCTAAATTCTCCCCTCCGTCATTCTGAACGAAGTAAAAAATCTCGCTCCCTCTTTTTTTCCCTTTTTTTCTTTTTTTCTGAATTCTGATTCTCCGAGATCCTTCAACTACGATAAGAATCTTGTTTTAGGATAACGAAGG
>JAJOKY010000031.1 GCA_021129615.1 Minisyncoccota bacterium
ATCAGTGTTAAGGCTATTGCTACTAAAGCACATACTAGAAGTAACGTTTTTGTCGTGAATAGTTGTGGTCTTTTTGGCGGTTTATCGTCTGTCCATCTAAGCATTTATATTCCTCCTTACTCCCTTGTTATAAAATTCAAGTATTCAAGTATCTGTCTTATCCCTCCAACGTGTCGTTTTAACGCCTCAAGTTTATCTTTTCCGTCCTCCTCATTTCAACCCCTCCTTTCAACTAAACCTGTAGGCGTATCCATTCGAGCAGACGTCCGCATTACATCTGGTATCGGTGCAAGTGTGTCTACTGTTGCAGGACTCAGGAAACGGGCAAACTCCTCTCTGCACAGCCAACCTGCCAAGCTTCCTGTTTTCTTCCCCTAGCTTAGCTCTCAACGCCTGACATTCATCGTCAAGCGCCTTTGCTTCTGCACCTAGTTTTTTGATGCCCCTTCTTAGCTTTTCGTTTTCCTCGTCTAGCTTTATTTTGATTGCCTTAATCTCACTACTTAGGTTGATGCTGCCAGCCGAGTCTAAAAACTTAGTGTTTGCCACTAGCTTCTTGTTTTTCAACGCACGTTCCTCTTCCACCATATCACGGGCGTCGGTAACGTCCGATATCTGCTGTTGTATTATTTTGAGCTTGCGTTCCTTTGGGTTCTCGGGCGTTATCAAGCCTGACGGCTTTTTGTAGCCAGGTTCACAATCCTTTGGCAAGGCTGCGCCGCATGGGCAAATATCCTCTACCACACAACTACACTCATCAGCGCATAGCCCATCGCACCCAATTCTTTTTAAGTGGTTTTGAACGATTTCTAATACAGTCACTTCGTTACCCCTCCCCCGCAATAATTTTACCATAATTAATAATACTGCCCACTGCCCAGTCGTATCCACAAAACCCTTTTGTCTTTTTGCGAATTTTGGCAGCCTCTTTGTTGTCTACTTTTCTAACACCAATATTCATGTCCCATCCATCACCAAAGTTGTAGTAGTAGCTTTCTCTGCCAAGTATCTTCTTTGCCTTTTCTTTGCTTACATGTTTAATTGTGGCGTAGTAATCTTCTTCTCCACTCCACTTCCCATTCCAACTTCCAACATTAGGCATAGTCAACCTAAATTCTATTAACACTTCGTACCTCCTTTTTCTTTTTCAACTAAATTTCCAAATTCTGAAGAAGACATTATTTCATCAAATTCTTGAGCTGTCCTCAAGGCAAAAAATATCTCTCCTCCAAATTCTTTGAATATTTCAAAAGGATATTCTCCTTTGTCAGTGGCCCTTCTTCTGTAGAACATTACTCCGGGGGTTTTCCTCACTCCCTCAAGAGTTGTTTGGACGCCTCCCGTCTCTACGCTTATCATTTCGCTATTGTCATACAATTCTTTAAATTCTTTACGTAATTTAATAGCCCTTTCATACCACTTTGTCATTAGATTCACCTCCTCCTCGTTGCTGCAATCTACACATACAACGCTTAATATAGTATCTGTAACTTTTGTGGTTTGGACATCTCGTCTAGGTCTCTCCTCACCACACTCATCACAAAACAAATACCCGTCAAAATCGGGTTCAAACTCCTTTAGCATTTCCACGCCCCTCCTTTCTCGCACATTCTGGATATTTGTCAAACAGCAACCCTAAGTCCATTACCCATCTGTAAATCAATTCCTCTGGCAACAATAATTTAGCTGCCACATCTGTCACAAGTAAGCGTTGACGAACGTAAAGTTCAAACAGGATATCCTCGAAGCACTTTCCATATAGATTCTCAACAGCTTTTATTCGCCTTGTCTTTAACATTTTTTCTCCACCACCCATGCTATTAGTAAAAACACCATCGCCGCCACAGGATAAAACACAAACAAAAATTTCCCTGTGGTTAGCCCCGTGGTTCTCCATACTTCAATAAACTCACACATTTTGCTCACCTGTTTTTCTAGCAGTTACCGACCCTGCATATTCAAGTCCTTCCCCAAACAGATCGTCATAAATATAATCCTCTGGTGCTCTTAGTTCAGTAACGGGAAAGCCACGTTCTTGAATAATCTGCCTTGCCCCTTCTTCGTCTGTTGACCAAACGTAAACCCAGCTATTTAGAGACGGTAACAAAGCTTTATATGGGAGTACTTTCATTTAAATTACCTCCCCTCTCAATAGTTTTACTATCCTGACAGCAACGGTCGCCAGCTCTGCCCTTGTGGCAAAATCGTTCGGGCGTTGATTACCGTCCACATCGCCAACCATTAAACCAAGAGTTGCTGCCTCTTTTAAAGAGTCAGCAAACCAGCTGTCAATGTGCGTACCACCAAGGCGAATCAGCCACTTATCGTAGATAGCCCTCCTTCTTTTTATGTCCTCCGCTGAGATGCCAGAACCTACATAAGCTTTAGTAAATGTTAAAAAATCGTGTACGTCCGCTCTCGTCCATATTTTATGAATAACCTCTACCGCTAGGTGCATTGACAGAAGGTTGTTGCCCAGTATTAGCTCTGCAAAGGGCTTGTTTTTTTCAGGGTTATGCCTTGGGTTATCGTATGAAGGCAAGTCGCAGTTAAGCTTGTCCGCAACCCGTAGCAACGAGTCAAAGTGCCAGCGAAGATGCACTTGACCATATCCAAGCCCAAACTCAGCGCTCCATGCAGCATACTCCCCAGCAACGTTCCGAAAGTTTGTTTCCGCTTCAATGGTTGCCATCGTTATAACAGGATTAACATTTCTGCCATCGCGCTGGAACTGTTCAATAACTTCTTTTGCTAATTTTTTACTCATAGCACTCCCTCCTTTATCAATCTGAGACCACGGTGGGTTCTACTTTGGTGAGAAACCGCTCAATTTTCTTATCAAGAATAAGCCACTCATCAACATGTAGCTTCCCGTCAATATTTTTCACACACTTTTTTGGGCACCAAAATATTTTTGTGAAAACCTTGTCGGGGGCATCTACTGAGGTTGCCGTCAGTCGAAACATTCTTGCCTTGGGACTTTCTTGTTCCTGTTTAATAACGAGCGTAACCTTAGTTTCTTCCCCCCCCTCTTTCTTAGGGGCAACAGCTGCCAAGCTCTCGCCCAACGGCAATATATACATAACTCGCCCTTTCTTCTTATGTGCATACGGCATTTACCTTTCCTCCTTCTTGAAAAAATCATCAAAGCTTTTTTCGTCAATCTTCTTCTCTGCTGTCTCTTTGGGTGTCTCTTGATGCTCTGCCTCTATAAATGGCTCGCCTAGCCCTGCGTCCTTAATTTTAAGGACACCGCTGTCCTTTGCCATCGCTTCCATCACCAGTCGTGACTCCTGCTTTTCCACACTAATAGGCATATACTTTGCCATACGGAAAATGCAGGTTTTTTTTGCCATCTCGTCAAAATGGTCTTTCCATGGCCCAAAAACCTCACCTGATTTTTTCCTTGACTTGGCATACCTGTCTCTGTGCTGTTCCATCTCTTCCAAACTTGCAACATGAAATCCATGTGCCCCATTAACAAGCTTGTAAACGGCATAGTACCCTATTACCTTCCCCCTTTCTCCTCCCAAAGGAACAGGGTTATGGATAATCTTTTCGTCCGTCCCATAATGGACGCTGAACTCGTCCTTTTCATAAACTTCACGGGCAGTGATAACTGAAACCTCTCCCGTCCTCCGGAACAGTTCAATAGCTCCTTTGTAGCCAATAATAAACTGAGCCTCAAAGCGTTTGATTTTACCGTTCCAAAATGGGACTACGTGTGCGTGTCCCAACAGCCCAATTTCCAAGCCCAAGGTGGAGGCGTTCATGATGCTCCCCACAAGCGATTCTACTGTACACTCTGCTAGCTTTGGAGTCCTGCTGATAGTTGACAGAGCTACCCTCGCCAATCGTTCCGGCGTAACATGTGCCGGAACAACGCTCTTCATGGTTTTAAATGCTTTTGTCATCTCGGCAGCCAAGACCGCCTTAAACCCGGTCATGACCGGAGCTTCTTCAACTTGTTTCATTAGCTCTGTGTTTTTGGTTGACATAATATCCTCCCTTCTTTTATCCCCATTTAAAGCCCACGTCCTTAAGCTCTCCTACGATTGCCCAAATTCTAGAATAACCACACTCCACCTTGGCGGTCAGCTAGAAGGGTTATCATATCGTCTATTTCCCCTCTTAGAAGCGCACACACCGAGACGCTTAGGCTAGCTGTTTCACCATCGTCTCTAAACTGGACAAACGTTTTCATTTTTTCACCCCCTCATTTCCATTTTATTCCCGGGTTGTCCACCAACACTTGATGCCAAGTATTGGCCAGTGCGTTGACAAAACGCTCGTCCTCACAGAGCTTCTGCTCTGCAATGTGATGCAACACCCCGTGCATCACCTCATGCATTAACGTCAGCCTCTGAACAGCTATAGGCATGGTGCCGTCAATGCTTATTTCATGCGTTGAGTAGGACGTCTTCCCCATCAACGCCACCCCTCTATCTTGGACTTTTTCCTTGGTTATAACATTATAATCTACTCCGCCGATTTTAATCTTCTTAGGCAGACTCAATAGTTTTCCTCCTTTCCATCACCAGATTCTGAAACTACGGAAAGACTTTGGTTTAACTTCGTAGCCTTTCCGCTCAACTGTCTTCCAAGTCGCCTTGCCGTTAGGCAAAATTAATGTTTCCGCCTCCTTCATTTCTGCCATGAAGGTCTGCTTAATAATCGCCTCCTCTTTTTCTAGTTCTTTAATTTGGTTGCGTATTTCCTTGTACCGGTCATACATCGGGGTAAACCTCTCGCCAACTTCAACAACCGCCCCTTCTTTGCCCTCACCATATAGGGCTTCTAAGACTTCTTTGTCCGATGTAAATCCAGCTGGAGCAGGCGGGTTCTTGGCGAGAACATGGTTCGTCCAAAAGGCACGAAGTCTTTCGACCATCAGCTTTATAAACTTTTCGTCTCGCCCGATGTATCGCCACAACAACTCCTTCCCAACTAGCGCAACAATATACGAAAACTCTAAATTCGATAAATTCATATAATGTTGCACTTGGCAGTAATACTCCCCAGGGACATCACCATCCTCCCACTCCTTCCACTGGCGCTCGCTAGCGGTTTTGATTTCTAAAACCCCTTCCCCGTGGGCTTCGTGTTCAACGAGTCCATCAAGTGTCCCGACAAACGGGTCGGTCTTATGAACGAACATCCCCTTTGCTTCCTTAACGAGAATTTTTATCCCCGTCTCCGCAAAAAACCGTTTTGGGAATTCTTCTTTAATTGGCGTTTCTAACCATTTCCCAAAACGAGTGTGAACATTATCTACCTCCTCTCCAACTGGGCTTACCTTGTCCACGTATACTCCGAACGCAGACTTGTACTTACTAATTCCTAGGATAGCGGCAACATCCGAGCCGCCTATGCCTTTTCTCCTAGCTTTTAACCATTTTTTTCTGTTCATAAATATTTGCTCCTTTCAATATTTGGGGAAGTCCTAACTGATTCTAGCCTCTGACTCTTTTTTCCTTTCTCCAAAACATGTGAAACACAGAAACTCATCTTCAAAGCTAAGCAACTCATCAATATGTTCAGGTTCTCCGCAACAATCGCAGTGTATAATGGAACCCTCAGCTTCAATCTCCTTTTCAATAAGACGCATGCACGAACCGCACACTAGCTCGTTTCCAAAGCTAAGCAACTCATCGGCTCTCTCGAACTTTCCGCAGTACTCGCAAGCCATAGGGTAGTCTTCGGTTAACCCTGAAAGCCTGCTATTGCGGGTTGCAGATGAGGCATAACCATGTATTGAAGGCGTGTCTGCCCATCCCCAAGTAGTGGTGTTTTTTATAACCGATTCTTTTTCTTTATACTCAAACACTGCGGACGGTGGGGATTTTAACATATGGACGACCCTATTAATTGTTTTTTTCATTTCGTCCACTTTTAAATATTCCGAATTTGTATGGGCGTTATAGTACCCGATGCTAAGGTTAACGCCCGCTATCCCCCACTCGGGGCAAAGAATAGATATGTCAGAGAACGACCCGATGACGGTCTTGTACCCAAACCCATTTACCCACCTCTTGAATTCAGGGTTGTCAAGATTATAGAAGACCGACTCATTCGAGTTCTTTCTGTCTAGCTCTATAATAGCGTTCACGGCAGGTACTTTTAATTTACCGACCGCTTCCCACGCCCCTGTCCCCCCGGTTTCTTCCCCGTCTGTAAACAAAACATGAGGGCGAAACCCTTTGTTTATTATAGACAGAATCGCCCAGACTCCTGCACGGTCATCTGCCCCTAAACCATCGGGAGACCACATTACGTTCCTCTCCCTGTCGTGGTATATTATTTGGGGCGGGGCACAATGCACCGTGTCTACATGGGCAACCAACAACAATGGGATATCCCCGGCTGCATATAGAAATTCTTTTCCCCAGGTCTTTTTTGAAATTGAATACCCAGCGGTTTTTAATCGTTTCCGTAAAACCTTTTTCAATAATTTTCCCCCACTAGCTCGGAATAGTTGTTCTGCTAGCATTTTCTTTATCCTCCTTTTCCGTTACCTCATTAAAGCAATCTTCGCAATAATATTTTCCGTCCTTAAATATCCCCTCGTCTACCGCTATCTCTATAAATTCTTGACAATAGACACACGTGAAGAATAAATCATCATGGCAGTCTTCGCAATAAGAACCCGCCCCTTGCTCTATAATATCTTCTCTAAGAAAGTATTTCTCACAACTGTCGCACACTGCGAGGTTGTTGTCCCCACACGCTTCGCAATAGTGTTCATTCTTAACTGCGTAGCAACTATCAATATGTTCAGGTTCTCCGCAACAATCGCAGTGTACATAGTATTCAAAGAAGCACGAACTGCAGTAAAAGAGTCCAGCAGGGGTCTCTAAAGCGTCTTCCCAAAGAATCTCACAACCACAATTTTCGCATTGGCAGTACCTCTCGTGGTAGCAGTGTTCGCAATAAAGGGCTCCGTCATCGTCTAAAAAGGACGCGTCCGTCCCATAGGTTTCTTCACAAACAACGCATGTGAAACCATTTTCGGTGCAGTATTCGCAAGCAAACGACCCCTCTCCTTCTACCTCTTTGCCATCCTCGCAAAGTAGGCAGATAGGCTGCTGGGCTACCTCGAGGTTGGGAACATAACCCCCTTCCTTAAGTTTTATTACGGACGACATTGTTTCTTCGTCGTCTTGGAATGCACAACTGCTCCGAAAATGTATCTCATAATCCTTGCCTTCGGTTAAAGGACGGTGGTTAACCGTCCAACTGGTTTTAACCCCAAAGTGTGCGCTCAGCGCCCGCCCTACGAGACGGCGAGCAACCTCACAAACAGCATCTTTTGACGAAGGATACTGTCTGCTGAATAACGC
>JAJOKY010000021.1 GCA_021129615.1 Minisyncoccota bacterium
ATAAAAAATAAAAAAATGGAAACACTTAAATTGATAGTATTTATTTTTCTTTTAGTGGATGCTGTTGCAGTAAATTTTATTGTTTGGTTTGGCGAAAAATGGTATTTAGAAAATTTAAAAATTATGACTCGCTACTTACCACCAGCAAAGGGGTGGGCAGTTCTATATTTAGTTATGGTTGCTTGGATCGGGTTTTTAACTTTAATTTAATCAGAAATGATTAAAAAATACATAATATTAGCTAAAGAAAAAATAAAAAAAAGAAAAAAATTTTTATGGATTGCTCTTTTTGTTCTATTGATTTTCTCTATTTTTTGGATTATCAATAGAGACCCAAAGATAGATAGGGAGGTTGTGGAAGTTTTAAGGGGTGATATCACAAAAGAGATATTTGAGGTTGGAATGGTTAAAAGAGGGGAAGAGATAAGTCTTTCGTTTAGATCTGGGGGAGAAATTAATTCTATCCTATTTAGAGAGGGTGATCAGATTGTAAAGGGAGAAACGATAGCCTCTCTAAATAATAGTATCACTCAGATAAGGTTAGAAAAGGCAAAAAAAGCTTTTAGTTCTGCTAAGATCGCTTTTAGCAAGCTTCAAGCTGGTAGTGATAAAGATGTTTTGATTGCTCAAACATCTCTTACTAATGCAAAAAATGAACTAGATTCCGCTATCCTTAATTTAGAAAAAGTCAATTCTATCACTGAGACAAGGTTAAATAATCTCCATCAAGACTCTCTATCTTTGATTGATTCGGCAACAATGATATCAAGGGTGAGTAGTAATTTAGCAGATACAGTTTCAAGGGTTCATTTTTCTAACTTTATTACAGAGGACTCAAGGAAAGGGTTAAGTGCTAGAGATAAGATTAGGTGGAGCTTTAATTCAATAAAGACTAATCAATCTTTATTAAATATTAAGCTAAGACTAAAGGTTATATCAGAAGAGATTGATATTATTTTAGATGTTCTTGAAACACCAACTTATTATAGTTCGTCTGAGAGTGAAAGAGCTCTTTTGCTGGCTCAAAAAAACTCTATTAACCAATCACTTGCATCAGTTATCTCTATTCTTGGGAAAATAAATTCTGCGAAAATTCTTGGAGAATCAGAGATATTGGCTGCGGAGACTCAAGAGAGTAGAGCTAGGGGGGCCTTTGTTCAAGCATCTAATCAATTTGAAAAAATAAAATCACCAGCCAGAGAAGAGAGTCTTAGGTTGGCAAAGTTAGAAATGGAGCAAGCGGAGCTTCAAATTAGACTATTAGAAGCAACAATAAGAGAATCACTTATTATTGCACCTTTTAGCGGAAGGGTGATTAGGGTTAAGGCCAGGATTGGAGAAACTATATCAGCTGGATCTCCAGTAATTACAATAATAGCAGATAAACCATATCAGATAGAAATTAATGTTTATGAGGGTGATATTATTGATGTAGAGATTGGAAATCCTGTTCAAATAGAGGTTATCGCTTTTCCAGATAAAGTTTTTAATGGAGAAATTATTTTTATCGATTATGCACCAAGGATTATTAATGGGGTCGTCTACTATAGGGTAATTGCTGATATATCAGACTATCCGAAGGCGATGATGATTGGAATGACTGTTGATGCAACGATTATCCCTGCAAAAAAATCGAATGTTCTGTTTTTACCGATTAAGGCGATTAAAGAATATGATGGAAAGTCAAAGGTATTTTTACTAGATAAAAATGAAGATATATCTGAGGTTATTGTTGAGACTGGGTTGAATGGAAGTAACAGAATGATTGAGTTAATATCTGGGGTTAGTGAAGGAGATAGGGTTATAATAAAATGATAAATAATACATTAATAAGGCTAGAGGATGCTTGGAAGATTTATGATTTTGGGAAGATAAAATTAGAGGTTTTAAAGGCGGTAAATTTAGAGATTAAATTAGGCGATTTTGCGGTCATACTGGGTCCGAGTGGGTCTGGAAAGTCGACCCTACTTAATCTCGTTAGTTGCTTGGATATTCCAACAAGTGGTAAGTTTTTTTTTGAAGAGAGGGACATTTCACTTATATCAGAGGATGACTTAGCACAAATAAGAGGGAAGAAGATTGGGTTTATATTCCAGAGGTTTAATCTTTTACCACATCTTACTGCTCTTGAAAATGTGACTATACCAACGATATTCCAAGGGATTGAAAATGAAAAAGCTTTGAGTCATGGAAGGTTTCTCTTATCTGAGCTAGGGCTAGGCGAAAGGTTCAATCATCGTCCAGCTGAGTTATCTGGTGGAGAAAGTCAAAGGGTTGCTATTGCTCGTTCATTAATTAATAATCCTGAAATTATAGTTGCTGATGAACCAACTGGAAATGTTGACTCTAAAACTGGCGAAAAGATAATGAGTATATTCAAAAATTTAAATAAAGATGAAGGAAAAACCCTGATTATGGTAACACACGATAATGATTTAATCAGTTATGGAAATAGGATAATAAAAATAAAGGATGGGGAGATACAGTGAGGGAGGAGGGGGAAAAGGAGGGGGAATTATTTAATTGCCCCGATTTCGTCGAGGATCCGCAATGTTCCTACATCGGGATAGATTGCGGATTGCGAATTGGGATAGGAAAGAAAGAGGGAGCGGAGGGAAGAGAGGGGAGCAGGAATTTCCAATATCTAATTTCTAATTTTCAATAAAATGTCTAATACCCAATTGCTAAATGGGGAAGGAGGGAGGGGAGAGGAGAGGGGAATTACAAATCTAAAATTCCGAATAAATCACAAATTCAAAACATTTAGAACTTGTTTGTGATTTGTAATTTTAGATTTTATATTTAATTTATCTATGATAATACAATATTTTAAAATAGCAGCAAAAAACTTAAGAGCCAGATCTCTTAGAAGTTGGTTAACAATTATGGGTATTGTAATTGGTATTTTTTTGGTTATCTCTCTTTTGGCTCTTAGTGGGGGACTTAAGCAATCCATTATGAGTGAACTTAGAATGATGGGAGGAAATATTATTCTTATTACACCCGGTGAGGATATGATAATGGGTATGATGGCAGGTTTAGAATTAAGTGATAGGGATATAAAAGCGATAAGAAGATCTAAGGGTGTGGACTCAGTGATTGCTATGCCCTGGGATATGGAGGTTGTTAGACATCAAGATAGCGCAGAATCAACGATACTGTTTGGTATATCTCTTGAAGGTGGTCTCGATATATTACAGGATGATATGGGATGGGAGACAACCGAAGGAGAATTTCCTCGCCCCGGTAGGAGAGAAGCTCTAGTTGGACACCTAGTTCCAAGAGATATATTTCCCGAAATGAGGATTGGAGATGAGATTAGAGTACAAGGAAGACGATTTACTGTTTCTGGGACATTAAGGTCTTTAGGAAATAGGCAAGATGATTCAATGATTATGCTGGATTTGAGTGATTATAGGGCTGTTACTGGAGACAGGGATGGAGCATCAGTAGTTATGGCTAGAGCAATGGATGATTTTGATGTTAATTCTGTAGTTCAAAATATAGAAGATTCACTTCAAGAAACTAGAAAAAGGGTTGTAGGACAAGACTCTCCTCCATTTTCTGTGATTGCTAGTGATACTGCTTCTGATATGGTGGAGGGGGTGATGGGAATATTGCAAGTAGCTGTTTTTGCTTTTGCAAGTATTGCTATATTAGTTGGTGGAATTGGAATAATGAATACAATGTTTACTTCAGTTAAAGAGAGGACTAGGGAGATTGGGATATTAAAAGCAGTTGGAGCTAAAAAGAAGCATATAGTTATGATATTTCTTTTTGAGTCGGGTATAATAGGTCTTATTGGTGGGATTGGTGGAGTTATTTTGGGTATTTTTTTATCAAAAGGGGTTGAATTTGCGCTTGCTCAAAATGGAGCAATGATACCACTTGAGGCCTACATCTCACCATCCCTTGTCTTGTTTGGATTAAGTTTTTCGTTTATAATTGGTTGTATCTCAGGTTATTTTCCAGCTCGTGGAGCTGCTAAACTTCAACCTGTTGATGCTTTAAGATATGAATAAAGAGGGGTTTGAAAATCCAATATCAGTTTCTGACTATATCTTATTTTTAAATGAGATATTAAAGAAGGTTAAAGTAAAAGTTGTTGGGGAGGTAAGCCAACTAAAGATCCATGGACCCAGTGGTCATGTCTATTTTACACTTAAAGACAAAAATGGAAGTGGAGTTATCAATTGTGTGGTTTGGAAGTCTATCTATAAAATGTTTGGAGAATCTCTGAAAGAGGGGATGGAAATTATAGTCTCTGGGAAGTCAGATATATATGCCCCGAGAGGATCTCTTACTTTTAAGGTAGAAAGCTTTGAGTTGGTTGGAGAAGGAGCCCTAAAAAAAGCTTATGATGAGCTTAAAATAAAGCTAATGAAAGAGGGTATTTTTAGCCAAGATAAGAAAAGGCCAATCCCAGACCACCCCGAAAAAATAGGAGTTATCACTTCGCTAAGAAGTGGGACTGTAATTCATGACTTTACTAGTAATCTTAAAAAATTTGGATTCAAGATAGTAGCTATAGATTCACGGGTAGAGGGACAAGAGGCAGTAAGGGAGTTGATTGCTTCAGTGAAATCATTTAGAAAAAAGGATATAGATGTTCTGGTCATTATAAGGGGTGGTGGATCTTTAGAATCGCTGATGGCTTTTGATAATGAGATGTTAGTTCGAGAAATTGCTAAATTTCCAGTACCAGTTATCGCTGGGATAGGGCATCATAAGGATGTGACGCTAGTTTCTCTAGCTGCTGACATTGCAGAATCTACTCCGAGTGCTGTTGCCTACTTATTGAATAGACCGTGGGAGGTAATCGACAATAAGATTGAAACAGATAAAAAAAGCATATTGTATAATTTTGAATCAACTATAAATAGTTTTAAAAATAAGATTAACACATCCCTATCGTCTATATCTAAATTATTTGAATATATATTTAATCAATATAAGAAAATAGAAAATTCTGTTTTATTTGCATCTACTAAGATAGGGCGTCAGATATCTAAAGATAAAAACCTTATAAAAGAGAGATATAGGCTTATTATCAAGTTATTTTCAGTGGGTATTAGGAATAAAAAAACGGAACTAATGTCTGACTGGAATAATTTAAGAGATCTGTTTATCCTACTAAGTGAGGAAAAGTCTAGAAAATTGCTTGAGTTTCAGAAAATAATATCTCAAAATAATCCCAAGAGACAACTAAAAATGGGGTATAGTATTACGCGAATTAATGGGAAAATAGCGCGAAGTGTTTATTCTTTTGAGAAAAATGATATACTAAAAACTGAGCTATTTGATGGAGAAGTGGAGTCAGAAATTAAAAAAATAAATAGATAAAATGGATAAAAGCAATTTAAGTAAAAATTTAAAAAATCTTTCTGATATCTCTAAGTGGTTTGAAGAAAGAGATGAGATTGATATTGAGGAGGGATTAAAAAAAGTAAAAGAGGCAAGTTTAATTATAAAAGAAAGCAAGGAGAGGTTAAAAGAGATAGAGAATGAATTTGAAGAGATAAAGAGAGATGTTGAAGACATCGATTAAGAGATAATAAGTCTATATTTTATAATAATTATGTTAACTGATAAGAAAAAAATAAGAGTATTTGCTGGCAAAGGAGGAGAGGGAATTGTCGCTTTTAGCAAAGAAAAAATGAGACTTGGGCCTACTGGTGGAGATGGAGGCAAGGGGGGAGATATCCTAGCCGAGGGGATACCAGACATCGGAGCACTCAGGCAGTTTAGATATAAGAGAGATTTCTATGCTGATAATGGAAAAAGGGGCGAGGGTAAATGTTCTACTGGCGCTAGTGGGAAAGATATCATTTTAAAAATACCAATAGGCACTATTATTCGTGACCTAGAGACGGGTAGAGAGGATGAGATTATCAAGGTTGGTGATAGGGTAGTTATGGCTAGGGGTGGTAATGGAGGAAGAGGAAATTTTTCGTTTAGATCATCTACAAAAACGACACCTGAAAAAGCAACCGAGGGGCTAGATGGAGAGAAAAAAGAGATAGAATTTGAGTTGAAGTTAATAGCTGATGTTGGTTTGGTTGGGCTTCCTAATGTTGGAAAGTCTTCTCTTTTAAATAAAATAACCAAGGCAAAAAGCAGAGTTGCTAATTACCAATTTACAACTCTAGAGCCACACCTAGGGGTTTACGAAAATTTAATTTTAGCAGATATTCCGGGGTTAATCTCTGGGGCTTCTTTGGGGAAGGGGTTGGGGACTAGATTTTTACGACATATAGAAAGGACTAGAGTTATTTTCCATCTAATATCCTGTGAATCAGATAATCTCAACAGAGACTATGAAATAATAAGAAAAGAGATGACCCTTTATGGCAAGGGGGTCGAAACAAAACAAGAACATATTATTTTTACTAAAACCGACCTTCTAGAAGAGGGCGAGGTTAAAAAAATATTAAAAAAATTTCCTGATAGCATTGGCATATCAATCTATGATGACAAGTCTATAGAAAAAGTTAAAATTCTTTTAGGAAAACTGGTCTTTTAATGTGCCGATTTTCTTATTGCTAAGATTCAATTTTTATAATTTATAATTTTATGATATTCTATATTCACAATATTAATAATGGATAATAAAAAAAAGAGGTACCTAAAATTAGCTCTAATTATATTCTTACTATTTTGTGGGGTGATTTTAGTTTTTTCCCTTCGTGGTAATCAGAATTTTTTAAAAAACACAGAAGCTTTTTTGATGGGGGCAGATAGGTCAATAGATATTCAAAGAATTAAGTCAAACATTGAAAATATGGACGAAGAAGAGATAAGCGAAACAATTAAAAAAATAGAGTTAAAAATTAAAGAATTAGAATCCAGAAATTAGAGATTGAGATAGAAAAGGTCGATTTTTTTTAAAAAAAATAGATAAATATGTCTAAAAAAAATATAATTATAGCTATCGTTATAATTTTAGCTTTAGCTTCTATATTAGTTCTTGCTAATAGACAACCAGTAGAGGAGGTGGTTCCAGTAGATGGAAATCTACCAGTAGATGAAGAGCTTCTGTTAAATGAAGATTTCCCAGTAGATGAAACCCTGCTAGATGATGAAACTCTTCAAATAGACCTAAATGAAGCCACTCCAGTTGATAACCTTCCAGTATACGAGGGATTCCCAGTGGATGAAACAATCCAAGGAGATCCAGCAGACCCAGCTCTATAAATAGATCTAGGA
>JAJOKY010000037.1 GCA_021129615.1 Minisyncoccota bacterium
TAGAAGATAGGTTTATGGAAAAAATTATTATCTTAATATTTCCAAAAAAATATGAAGAACTTGCATACTCACTATGGAATAGAAGCCAAAAGAAGGTCGGGAGTTGGTTTTTGACAAGAATTTTTTCCTGTACTTTTGTGGGGCTAGCGGTTTATGTTTCAGCACTACTTTTGGGGGTCAGATATCCACTTTCAATTGGGTTAATTGCTGGTCTTTTTAATTTTATTCCATATCTTGGAGCCCTTGTCTCAGGGTCATTCATCTTTACTATAACAGTTATGGATGATATCAATAGGGCAATATTTATAATTGGGGCATTTATGATTGTCCAGCTAATTGAAAACTCGGTTATTAACCCCATACTAGCAAAAAAAATTATTGAGATGTCTCCAGTTTTAGTTATATTGGCTATATCGATTGGCGGAACTCTTTGGGGGATATTAGGAGCTCTTTTAGCGATTCCACTAGTTGGGATATTATCTGAATTTATAAAAGAATTCCTTGAAAAAAGAGAGGTAACATCAGCAGAATAATTATGGCAATTCTTTATATTGTAGCAACCCCATTGGGAAATTTAGATGATATCACAACTAGAGCAATAAATACTCTTAAAGAAGTTGACCTTATACTCTGTGAAGACACAAGGAGGACATTAAAGCTGTTAGCAAGCTATGAAATAAAAACCCCTCTTTTGAGCTATCACTATCATAGCAAGGAGTCAAAAATAGAAAAGATTTTAAAAGCCCTAGCTTCTGGTAAAAAGATAGCTTTAGTGTCTGACGCTGGGACACCAGCTATATCTGATCCGGGGAGTTTTTTAATAAAAAAAATAATAGAAAAATTCAATAATTCTGTTGAAATAATCCCTATTCCTGGTTGTAGTGCTGTGACTACCATTGCCTCAATTTCAGGATTTCCTGTTGATAGGTTTCTTTTTTTAGGATTTCCACCTGTTAAAAAAAAGCGAAAAGCATTCTTTGATGAAGTCGCTTCTTCTGAGTATCCAGTGATTATCTATGAATCACCTCATCGTATTATAAGAACTGTAAATGAATTATTGCTTTATGATAAAGACAGAGAGATTGTTATCGGGCGAGAACTGACAAAAAAATTTGAGACAGTTTATAGGGGGACAATAGGTGATGTTTTATCCGAACTAAAAAGAAGTACCCTTAAGGGAGAATTTGTTATTATCCTAAAGTCTTTATGATGAAAAAATTTTATATTACAACAAGTATAGTTTATACCAACGCATCTCCTCATATTGGGTTTGCTTTTGAATTAATTCAGGCAGATGTTATTGCAAGATACAAGAGAATAAGGGGCTATGATGTCTGGTTTTTAACTGGGACAGATGAGCATGGTTTAAAAATAGAACAAAAAGCCAAGTCTTTAGATAGGAAGACTCAAGATTTTTGTGATGAGGTGGTAGATGAATATAAAAAATTGATAAGAGATCTCAATATCTCTAATGACGATCTTATAAGGACTACTGACCAAGAGAGGCATTGGGTTGGAGTTACTAATCTTTGGGACAAGATGGTAGTCGCCGGTGATATTTATGAAAAAGAGTACGAGGGATTATATTGTGTTGGATGCGAGTCTTTTATTAAGGAAAAAGAATTAGTTGATGGAAAGTGTATCTATCATCATAAGATGCCAGAAAAAATTAATGAGAAAAATTGGTTTTTTAGACTTTCAAAATATACGGATAAAATTGAGGAGAATATAAAAAATAATACCTTGAAGATAATCCCTGAGTCAAAGAAAAAAGAGATGATCTCATTTATTAGTAGGGGGCTTGAAGATATAAGTTTTTCAAGACCAAAAAATAAGGTTGGGTGGGGGATACCAGTTCCGAACGATAGTAGCCAGCTGATATATGTATGGGGAGATGCATTAGTAAACTATATTTCGGCTATCGGTTACGGCAAGGATAATATTCAATTTGAGAAATATTGGCCTGCAGATATTCACTTTATAGGTAAGGATATATTAAAGTTTCATTCTATTATTTGGCAAGGGATGCTTCTTTCTGCAGGGCTACCACTCCCTAAAAATATATTTACTCATGGGTTTCTTACTATTGATGGGCAGAAGATATCTAAAAGTCTTGGAAATGTAATCAATCCTTTTGATTTAATTAGAGAATATGGGGCTGATGCAGTTAGGTACTATTTCCTTCGTGAAATTAGTCCAACTGCTGATGGAGACTTTAGTCATAATAAATTTAAGGAGAGGTATAATTCAGACTTAGCCAGTGGTCTTGGTAATCTACTTTCTCGAGTATTAACGATGTCAGAGAAATCAAAAATAGGAAATCGGGGGTTATCAGTAACCACCAATGATATAAGTGTTTTATTAGAGATAGAAAAGACCAGAGAGAGATATAATAATCTCTTAGAAGAGTTTAAGTTTAACGAGGCGCTAGCTTCTATTTGGGAGCTAATCGCTTTTTCTGATAGGTATATTGAGATAGAGAAGCCGTGGGATAATAAGACAGAAGATCTAGGAATTAAAAATAAAAAAGTTATTTTTGACCTATTAATTGTGCTAGATAATATCGCGGATTTATTGGGGCCGTTTATGCCGAAAACATCAGTTGAAATAAAGAGGCAATTAGTAGAAGGCAAAGGAGATCCTCTTTTTAAAAGGAAAAACAGTTAAAAATTAAGATTACGATTCTATAAGCGAGCCTAAGTCTAATTTTTATTTGACTTTTTTGTTGCTTTAGTTATACTAACCCTAGCCCATTCGTTTTTAATAAAATAATTTTCAAAGCCGTTATCGATATTTTTTTTGGTAACTTTAAGCGGAAAAAGAGAGCGAGGGGGAAAGGTCGCTTAATAAAATTACAATTTGATATAATGGCAAAAAAGTTATACATAGGGAACCTATCTTATGAAACAACTGATGAAAGACTTAAAGAGGTTTTTTCAGAAGCTGGTACAGTAGAATCAGCAAATGTTATCAAGGATAAATTTTCAGGTAGATCAAGAGGTTTTGGGTTTGTAGAAATGTCTACAGATGAAGACGCTGCTAAAGCAATGGATATGTTCAACGAGAAAGAAGTTGACGGAAGAAAACTCATTGTTAGCGAAGCTAAACCAATGACACCTAGAGATAATGACAGAAAAAGTTTTGGGAACGACAGATTTTAATATCTACAACTCATAAACTAAAAAAGAGGGGGCTAATGCCCCCTCTTTTTAAAACAATTTTAAAAATATGTTTGGTTTTAAAATAGATAAAAAAGATAAACTTAGTTCAGCTAGAATAGGGACACTTACAACTCCTCGAGGGTTAATAAGAACCCCAGCTTTTGTCCCAGTTGCTACAAAGGGAGCGCTAAAGGGAACTGATTTCGATAGCGCAGTCTTATCTGGAGCTGATATATTTATGATGAATACTTTCCATTTTTTTTGTAATGGGAGATATAAGGATGTATCTCGTTTTGGTGGTCTCCATAAGTTTATTGGACGAGAAGAACCAATAATGACAGATAGTGGTGGTTTTCAGGTCTTTAGTTTAGGGTCTGGTTGGGACTATGGAGTTGGTAAGCTTGCGGAAAGCAAGGTGGTAAATAAAAAGAAAAGTAGAAACACTTCAATAAATGAAGAGGGCGTTATCTTTAGATCTCCTTATAATGGAGAAAAATTAAAAATGACCCCAGAGACATCTATTAAAGTCCAAGAAAGGCTTGGGGCTGATATTATTTTTGCTTTTGATGAGTGCACATCACCGCTAGATTCTTATGACTATATAGAAGAAGCAATGGGACGGACTCATAGATGGGCATCTCGATGTATTAAAGCTTTTAATGGTAATAATCAAGTTATGATGGGTATTATCCAGGGTGGTCCATACCTAGAGCTCAGGGAAAAGTCTGCAGAATTTATTAATTCCTTGCCTTTTTTTGGGTTTGGAATAGGCGGATCTTTCGGTGGATCCTATGGTGATAGTAAGGCTAATATGAACCTTATACTTGATAGAACCCTACCACTTCTTTTAGACTCCAAGCCTCGCCACCTTTTAGGTATTGGAGAAATTGATGATATATTTGAATCAGTAGAGAGGGGGATAGATCTATTTGACTGTGTAATCCCAGTAAGATGGGCGCGGCATGGGATGGCTATGATTAGAAAAGGGAGAATAAACCTGAAATTAACGAAATTACTTAAAAGTAAAAATCCTATTGATGAAAATTGCAACTGTCGTGTATGCAAAAAATATCATCTAGGATATATTTCACACCTTTTGAAGGAAAAAGAGATTTATGGAATATCTCTTTTAGCAGAACATAATCTCTTTTTTGTCTTAGATACAATGAGAGAGATAAGAGAGGCTATAAAACAGGGAGAGTTTTTAAAACTGAAGGAGGAGAGGCTAAACTGGAGGGTCAAGCCACTGAACATAATTGACAGTTTTTAGCTGTAATTTCCTTTTAAAAAATGTTATAATTGATTACTTTTATAAATTTGTAATAAAAGATAATGCTGAAAAAGAAAAAGAGATTTGTCTGCATGGGGGGTGGTAATGCTATGCCAGTAGCTATATTATCAGAACTTAAAAAACAACCAGTTTTTATTTCTGCTATTTGTGCGATGCTTGATTCTGGTGGTTCTGCTGGTCGCTTACGGAAAGACTATGGGATTGTTTCACCTGGAGATATAAGGAGGGCTTTTTTAGCTCTTGCGAACACATCTCCAGCTATTGAAAATCTCTTTAATTTTAGATTTCAAGTCGGAGGGCTGAAGGGTCATAACTTTGCCAATCTCTTTATTACGGCACTAGAATTATCTACTAATAATTATGAGAAAACTATAACAGAGTTAGGAAAGTTATTAAAAGTTGACCATAAGGTTTTACCCTCAACAATTGATAAATCTAGCCTTTGTGCAGTTCTTGAAAATGGAGAAATAATTGAAGGAGAGACCAATATCGATATCCCAAAACACAATGGGAAACTGAAAATAGAGAGAGTATTTTTAAAGCCTAAAGCAAGAGCTTATCCGAAAGCATTAATTGAAATTAGTAGAGCAGATATTATCATTATAGGTCCAGGTGATCTCTATTCTTCATTAGCTCAAATACTAATAACCGAAGGGATGGCTGATGCAATAAAAAAAAGTAGAGCAAAAAAAGTTTATATCTGCAATCTAATGACTAAATATGGAGAGACTAAAGATTATTCTGTCGGAGATTTTACATCTAAAATAGAGGGGCTAATTGGTGCTCCAGTTGATAGAGTTATTTATAATAATAAAAAGATAACAGAGAAGAGGTCTTCCGATTATAGGAAAAAAAATAAGGAATTATTGTCTCCTGTGACCCCTAACTTAGGCTTAGATAAGAAAAAATTTGTTGGTGCTGATATTATAAAATCAGCTGGCGATATAGTACATAGTCCAAAAAAACTAATTAAAACCATATTAAATATATGATAAAAGCAGTAATTTTAGGAGCTGGAAATGGAACAAGGATGAGACCACTTACAGAGAATAGACCTAAGCCACTATTAAGGGTGGTTGAGAAAACAATTTTAGAACACAACTTAGATCAATTAGACGGGCTAGTGAAAGAGGTTATAATCATAATTGGCTATAATGCAGAGATGATAAAATCAAAAATCGGTGATTCTTATGGTGGGATAAGTATAAGATATATTATTCAGGACAATCCAGAAGGAACAGGTGATGCGGCTAGAAGGGCAGTTGAGTTTATAGACGATGAATTTATTTTATTAAATGGGGATGATCTCTATCTAAGGAGCGACATAGAGAGGTCTATTCAGAGATGTCCCTCTATCTTACTTGGATCGGTAGATAACCCTTCTTCGTTTGGGGTTGTTGAATGTAATAATGAAGTAGTTACAGGTCTAGTCGAAAAACCAGAAAATCCATTATCTGGATCTCTAGTAAATACTGGGCTCTATTTTTTAAATAAGTCTATTTTTGACTTTGATATTGAAAAATCCCCAAGAGGAGAATATGAATTTACCGATTATATTAAAAGATTAATTACGAAAGAGTCGCTCTATTTTCAAAAAGCAAAAAGATGGATTCCAGTATCCTATCCATGGAACTTACTTCAGGCAAATCAACTATTTCTTAATAGCCTAGAGAGATCGATTAGGGGAAGGGTTGGTAGTGATTGTTCAATTGTTGGGAATGTTACTATAGAAGATGGTGTTATTATAAAAAGTGGAGCTAGAATTGAGGGACCTACCCTAGTAAGATCGGGGTCTATTATCGAAACAGGTACTCTTATTAGGCATAGCATTATAGGGAATAACTCTCATATTGGTAGTCAGGTTAAGATAGAATGCTCTTATCTTGGAGATGGAGTCAATATTTTTGATAATTCTTCTATTATGGATTCAATAATTGGAGATAATTGTAGAATTGGAGCTAATACTATAACTAGTAACTCTACTTCAGATGGAAAAACGATAATGGTTAAAATTAAAGATAGGATGATTGATTCTGGGAAAGTTAAACTTGGATCAATTATTGGGGATAATTCTGTGATAAAAGATAATTCTTTAATTTCCCCTGGATCGGTAATTAAAAATGAGGGTAGTTGATAACTTTATTTTAATTTTGAGCAGTGAAAATTATTATTACAATTGATGGTGGCGGGACTAAAACAGAATGTTTAATCTCTGATATTCATGGAAATATTATAGGAACAAGTTTATCTGGTCCGTCAAATATAAGGAATCAGGGACTAGATACCTCAATAGATAATATTGCAAACTCTATTCAAGATATAATCAGAGAAAAAGATGTTTTTATTTCAGTCCTTGTTATCGGCTTACCAGCGATAGAGGAAGAACATAAAAATCAGACTGAAGAGATTAAGGAGGGGTTACTGAAATGTGGTAAAATACCTATAGATTCTAAGGATAGAATTTTTTTATATAGTGACCAAGAGATAGCTTTTTTATCAGGGACCGATAAGAAAAATGGCATTGTTATTATATCTGGGACGGGATCCGTAGTTAGAGGGTGGAATAATGGCAATGAGGCTAAGGTTGGTGGTTGGGGCTACTTTGCTGACGAAGGATCTGCTTTTTGGGTTGGACAACAGGCATATCAGATTGTGACTAGAGGATTAGATGGCAGGGAGAATAGAGGACTGATTGTTAACGAGGTG
>JAJOKY010000015.1:0-3477 GCA_021129615.1 Minisyncoccota bacterium
GGAGCGAAGCGTAGTGGAATGAAGAATCTCATCCTCTCCCGAATTCTTTCTGAATTCTGATTCTCCGAGATCATTCATAGAACATAGAATGCAAACTAACATCAAATTGAGAAGCTCAAGAATGAATAATTTCTAAGATTAGAGTATAAAATACAAACTAGCATCAAACTGAGAGACCTAGGAGTGCAGAATCCAAGCCACACCAAACTGAGAAGCTCAGGAATAAGATAATTTCTAGGCATTGCAACGAAATCGTGCGTAAGCACCTTGAGGAAGTAATAACAACGAAATTATCTATTCCTGGGCTTCCCTCAGAGGGCAGCTATTTTTTTTCACACTCTGCGTTGTGCACTCTTTGCACCACTGCATATCTTGCGCCTTGATTGTAAGAAAAAATATCTCTGCTCAATTAATGTGTTTCGTGTTCTATTCTCCTAGTCCTACATTTTTTAATTTTAGTTGTATAATGTAGTAGTTATATGTTATTATGATTTTAAGATTAATAATTAAATAAAAATATGATAGTTATTATTTTTGGATCTCCAGGATCGGGGAAGGGGACTCAGTCAGAGCTTATTTCTAGCTCATTTAATCTGCATACATTTGAGACTAGTAAACTATTAGAATATGAATTTAATAACTCTAATGATGATAATTTTTTTGAGGTTGATGGAGAAAAGTTTTATATCAAAGATGAAAAAAAAATTTGGGAGACTGGTGGTTTATGTAGCCCCCCTTTTGTTACTCAGTTAGTACTAAAGGAGATAAGAAGGCTCCATAACGAAGGGAAGGGGATTGTTTTTTCTGGGTCTCCTAGGACAATCTATGAAGGTGAAAAAATAGCACCTGTCTTGAAAGAGCTTTATCCTAATAAGATTAAGGTTATTCTTTTAGATGTTTCTGCTGAAGATGCTATACACAGAAATTCTAATAGAAGAATATGTACTCTGATGAGACACTCAATTCTTTTTTCAGAAGAGACAAAGCATCTTAAGTTTTGCCCTATTGATGGATCTGAGCTCAAGAGAAGAAAAGGACTAGATGACCCAGAGACTATTAAAGTTAGACTTATTGAGTTTAGAAAGAGGACTATGCCACTTTTAGACTTTTTTAATAACAATGATTTACCAGTGAATAAAATAGATGGGGCTGATACGCCAGTTAATGTTTTTAATAATATAGTAAGGGTACTGAAGGATGATAAGAATTAAAAACAGAAATGAAGTTTTACTGATGAAGGAGGGGGGTCAATTATTGTCAAAGATAATGGAAAAACTTAAAAAAGAGGCTGTTATTGGAAAAACTACTATAGAACTAGACACAATGGCAGAAAGATTAGTTTTAGATTGTGGCGGTACCCCATCTTTTAAGAATTATAATGGGTTTCCTTCTACTCTTTGCACTTCGGTAAATAGTGAAATTGTTCACGGAATTCCATCTAAATATGCTCTTAAAGATGGGGATATATTATCTATCGACATAGGGATGTTTTATAAAGGCTTTCATACTGACATGGCGACTACACTACCAATTGGAGAGGTCGATCCTGAAATATTGAGATTTTTGAAGATAGCTAAAAAGTCATTAAAAAGGGGGATTAAAAAGGTTCATCCAGGGAATACTATCGGAGACTTGGGGAATACAATCCAGAGATGTGTAGAGTCAGCTGGATTTTTTATAATTGATGGTCTTTGTGGGCATGGGATTGGAGAAGAGCTTCATGAAGATCCTCAGGTCTTAAATAGTGGTAAAAGAAGATCGGGCCCAGAATTAAAAGAGGGAATGGTTATATGTATTGAACCCATGATATCATTTAAAAAAACTGAAATTAAAAAAATGCCAAATGGGACTTTTGTGACAGAGGATGGTTCTCTTTCAGCACACTTCGAACATACCATATCAATTACTAATAATAGTTATCAAATCTTAACTGATATTTCTTGATTATATTATAAATAGACCATAGAATTATGAAACCACTACTTATTGCCAATTGGAAAATGAACCCTCTATCCTTAGAGGGAGCTATAAAGATTAGCAACAATCTACCTAGAGATAAGGCTGAAATTATAATCTGTCCTCCTTTTATATTCATAGAAAAGCTAAAAAAAATACTTGATATTGGTATTGGGGCTCAAAATTGTTTCTGGGAAGAGGCAGGGGCTTTTACTGGAGAAATATCTACTTTAATGTTAAAATTAATGGGTGTGACCCATGTTATAGTTGGTCATTCGGAAAGAAGAGAAATTTTTAAGGAAAATAATTTAATTATAAATAAAAAAATTAAATCAATTTTAAAAGAAGGCTTAACACCCATTCTATGTATTGGAGAGACAAAGATTGAAAAAGAGAGTGGTGAGACTTGGGATGTATTAAAAAAACAATTAAAGGAGGGATTGACTGGAGTAAACAGGGATATAATAATTGCCTACGAACCTATTTGGGCAATAGGTTCGGGTATTGCTTGTAGTTCAGATGTAGCTGAAGAGGTAATGGTGTTTATAAAAAAGAATACATTTTTTGATAATAAGATATTATATGGTGGAAGTGTCAACTCTAATAATGTCACGGATTATCCTTCTTTTTCTGGGTTTTTAATTGGGGGTGCCTCCTTAAACCCAGTTGAGTTTAATAAAATAATTGAAATTATTACTCAATAATTTGCCGTAATGCCACTCAGCTATTTCGGTTAGAAGATGGATGAGTTAGGCGGTGGTGCTTTAGACGATTTAATATGGGTTCTGTATCTTTAGTTTTGTAGTATTATGTAATTTTAATTTTTAATGTTATGGAGGTTATTTTTATTATTGTTATTCTTGTATTTTCGATAGTCATTCATGAGGTGGCTCACGCTAGTATGGCTAATTCTCTTGGAGATCATACTGCAAAATATGCTGGGAGGATTACATTAAATCCTCTCAAGCACATAGATCCAATGGGGTCTATTATAATTCCCTTTCTTTTGGTTATAATGAGAGCTCCTTTTATTTTTGGATGGGCAAAACCAGTACCAATTAATCCTTATAATTTTACAGACCAAAAATATGGACGACTTAAGGTCGCTATAGCGGGACCACTATCTAACTTTTCAATTGCTCTCTTTTTTGGGATTATTTCTCGATTACTCCCCATATCTCCAGCAATAAGGAGTGGGATTGGGAGCGGATTTCTTAGGGTTGGGCAAATAGCAATAGAGTTTGGTTTTTGGGGTCAGATATTTTATCTATTTTTATTCATAATTTTTATAAATACCTTATTGGCAATATTTAATTTAATTCCAATACCACCGCTTGATGGGTCTCATATTCTTTTTACCTTCTTCCCATCTATTGAGGAAAAGATAATGATGTTTCGTATGAAGGCAGGATTCTTGGGAATGGCAATCTTATTTATATCTATATTTATCCTATTCCCATATATATTTCAAATTGTATTTAGTATTTTTTCTCTGATATCTGGAATATAGGAGTGTGGGAT
>JAJOKY010000015.1:3577-7034 GCA_021129615.1 Minisyncoccota bacterium
AAAAACCAAAAATGTCTAATTCCCTGTTCACTCTCTTATTTTAAGTTTTGAGTTGTTATTTTGCATTTTGCACTTTATACTTTTAGTTTTGCACTTTCTTACCCCTATTTCTATTTTGGTTTTTTGACTTTAGTTAGATATATTAGTATTATTAAAGTATGAAATCAAAAGAGATTAGATATAAATTTTTAGAATTTTATAAAGAGAGGGGGCACTCAGTAATACCGTCCTCTTCTTTAGTTCCTGAAAATGACCCAAGCCTACTTTTTGTCAATTCAGGGATGTTTCCATTGGTGCCATATCTTTTAGGGGAGACACATCCTGAGGGGAAAAGATTGGTTAATTTTCAGGGTTCATTTAGGAGTGATGATATTGAAGAGGTTGGTGATTGTAGACATACCACCTTTTTCGAAATGCTTGGCAATTGGTCTCTTGGAGACTACTTCAAAGAAGAGCAACTTGGTTGGTGGTTTGAGTTTTTAATTAATGAAATAAAGCTTGACCCAAGTAAAATATATCAAACAGTTTACTCTGGTGATGGCGACATTAAAAAAGACGAAGAATCAATTAAGATACTGAAAGGTATATATAAAAAATATGGGATAGAAGCCGAAGAAGGACCAAGCATTGAGAATAACTTTAATCCTGAAGTGTCTCCTGAGATAGACTTTAAGAAAGATAGAATATTTACTTATAAAGGTGATAATTGGTGGCAAAGAGGTAATGCTATAGGGGAGCTTGGTGGTCCTGATTCAGAGACATTTTACGATACTGGGAAAAAACACAACCTAGCTTTTGGTAGGTTTTGTCATTTAAATTGTGATTGTGGTAGGTTTTTAGAAATTGGGAATTCTGTTTTTATGCAGTACCAAAAAAGTAGTAGTGGCTGGACAGAATTAAAAAATAAGAATGTTGATTTTGGCGGAGGGCTTGAGAGGCTAGCAATGGTGAGCCAGGGAGTTAATAGTATTTTTAAAACAGATTTATTTATTCCTATTATTAAAAAAATAGAAGATTTATCAGAAAAAAAATATGAGAATAATGTCAAGGAATTTGAGATTATAGCAGACCACATTAGAGCAGCTGTTTTTCTTATTGGTGATGAGAGGGGAGTGGTTCCATCTAATAAGCAACAGGGATATTTTGTTCGCAGATTGATTAGAAGGGCTATTCGGTACGGGAAGCAGCTTGATATCAATTCTAAAGAATGGCTTAGCAATCTTTCAAATGAGATTATTAGAGATTATAAAGAATACTATCCGGAGCTAGAAAAAAATTCTGCTTTTATTTTTAATGAACTTTATAAAGAGGAAGAAAAATTTAATCTTACAATAGAAAGGGGGCTAAAAGAGTTTAAAAAGATTAAAAAAGATGAAATAATTTCTGCAAAAGATGCTTTTAATCTTTATCAAACTTATGGGTTTCCAATAGAAATGATAGAGGAGATGGCGAAAGAGACGGGTCAGAAAATTGATAAAAAGGGTTTTAATGATAGGATTATCAAACACAAGGAGCTTTCACAGACCGCTTCAGCTGGAGCTTTTAAAGGTGGGCTTGTTGATTCAAGTGAGAAGACGACTAAACTTCATACTGCGACTCATCTACTTCTTTCAGCTTTAAAAACTGTTCTTGGAGAGGGTGTGGTTCAAAGGGGTAGTAATATAACCTCTGAACGATTGCGGTTTGATTTTACATATCCAAAGAAGATGGATGACAGAGAGATAAGGGAAGTTGAGGGCTTGGTCAATAAATATATAAAGGATGATATTCCTATTTTGGTAGAGGATATGTCTTTTAGTGAAGCTATCTCATCTGGAGCTACTGCATCTGCTAAAAAATATCCCGAAAAGGTGAGGGTCTATTCTATTCCATCAGTATCGAGAGAAGTTTGTCAGGGACCTCATATTAAAAGAACATCAGAAATTGGAGTATTTAAAATAATTAAAGAAGAGTCATCTAGTTCTGGGATAAGAAGAATAAAAGCTAAATTAAATTAAATTAAAATTAAATAAATATATGCCAAAAAAAATATATGATATTCTCCCTCCAAATACTAGAAAGAAGGAAATAATCAGACCATTCCCTAGCTCTAATTTTAAGAAAAAAATATTAGTAATATTTTTAGTCGGATTAGTTGTTTTAGTTTTAGGGCATTTCATCTTATTAAGGGCCAATATATATATCCGACCAGAAACTGAGTTAGTAGATTACAATGGAGAAATTAATATAGATTCAAGTGCATTACATTATGATATTGGTACCGGAGTAATCCCTGGTAAACTATTCATAGCCAGGGGTGAACTATCTAGAGAGTTTAAGTCATCTGGGATAGAAGTAGAAGAGGTAAAAGCAAGGGGAACTCTCAGGGTTTTTAATAATCATTCAACATCAGCTCAAAGGCTCGTTACTAACACTAGATTTATCTCATCCAATGGGAAACTTTTTAAAGCTACTAGCGCAGTTTTGGTACCGGGAAGGACTGCTTCTGGACCTGGTGTAGCTAAAGTAGATGTCGTTGCTGCTGAAGCAGGCGATTATTATAATATTAACAATACAACTAATTTTTCAATTCCAGGGCTTAAGGGGACGGCAATGTTTACTACTATATATGCAGAAAATGCTACTCCAATTTTAGGAGGATTTCGGGGAGAGCGTCCTATTATTACAGAAGAAGATATTAGTGACGCAAAAGATGTTTTGTATTCTTCCTTAATAGAGAGCCTAAAAATAGAATTAGAAGAGGCTAATCCAGAGTTTATTTTTGACAATAATATAAAAGACACTCAGGTAATCAAAGAGTTCATAAGACCCGAAGCTGGCGAGAATTTTGAATTATTTGAATATGATTTAGAACTTAAGATTAGATTTTTAGCTTTTAAGAAATCAGATATAGTGGGTCTTTTAAAGGCTAATAAGATAAATAGGGAAGAGGAAGATGGAGTGGCAATATCTGATAAAGAGATTTGGAATGATAGTTTAAATTTTAAATATACTGTTGACTCATATAACCCAGATAAAGAAAAGGCAATACTTTTGGTTGAGTCATCAGCTCTTTTTTATTCAGTAATAGAAGAGGGGCTTATTAAGGAAGAGATTAGTGGAATGGAGATCGGAGAAGCCCAAAAAACCCTACATACCCTCGATACAATTAAATCTGTAGATATCAATTTGACTCCACCATGGGTAGGTGTGATTCCCCCTATTAATAAGATAAATATAGAAATAGTTCTTGATTAGAGTGGGGTATACCAATGATAGTTTTTTCAGATTTGGGGTTGACTTTAGTTTAATTTTTTGATATTCTCTATTTGTTAATGAATATAAAAAAGGAAGCTATACAAAAAACAGGGACAATAATTGAGGCTCTTCCAAATGCTCATTTTAAGGTAGCCTTAGATGGAGGTGGTGAGGTTATGGCTCATTTAGCCGGTAAAATGAAGATTCATAGAATAAGAGT
>JAJOKY010000022.1 GCA_021129615.1 Minisyncoccota bacterium
TTGACAATAAGAGCCATTGGAATTTCAGGATATAGAGACAGGATCAATATTGCTCTTGATATTGCTGCTTCTGAATTTTATAAAAATGGTAAATATGGGATGAGGTCTCGAGATGAGATGATACAATATTATCTAGAATTGATAGAAAAATATCCGATAACATCAATTGAGGATCCATTTAATGAAGATGACTTTGAGGGGTTTAGTATTCTTACGGGTAGATCTGGGAAAGAAGTTGATATTGTCGGTGATGATCTATTAGTGACTAATATTGAGAGAATAGAGATAGCACAAAAAAAAGAGGCTTGTAATGGATTATTGTTAAAAGTTAATCAGATAGGGACAGTTACTGAAGCTCTTGAAGCGGCTAAATTAGCAAGACTGAATAATTGGAAAATTATGGTTTCTCATCGATCTGGTGAAACAAATGATGATTTTATTGCTGATCTAGCGGTTGGTATTAGTGCCGATTATATTAAGTCAGGAGCTCCAGCTCGTGGAGAAAGGGTGGTAAAATACAATAGATTATTAAAGATAGAAGATGAAATTATATGAAAAAAATACTATTTTTAGTTCTTGATGGACTTGGGGATGATTTAATTCCTTCTTTAGGAGACAAGACACCACTAGAAGCGGCAGATACTCCCAACCTAGATATACTTGCAAAAAAAGGGGTTTGTGGTCTTTTGGAGCCATACTATTCGGGGGTAATGCCAACATCTGAGGAGGGGCACTATTCTCTTTTTGGATGCGACCCAAAGAGATACAAGATAAAAAGGGGTGTAGTCACTGCATTGGGGGCGGGGATAAACCTTGAAGCTGGAGATATATCATTTAGAGGGAATTTTGCCACTATTGATAATAACTTTAAGGTTATAGATAGAAGGGCTGGAAGAATAAAAGATACCAAGGAGATAGTATCGTCTCTAAATAAGATAGAACTGAATGGTGCTGAAATTATAGTAAAAGGGGCTAGTGAACATAGGATTGCTTTAGTTTTGAGAGGAGAAGGGTTGTCTTCTGAAGTCTCTGATGGCGATCCACACTATAAGGATTTTGGGGATGAGGTCTCAGATATAGTCCCTCTTGATAAATCAAAAGAAGCTTTATTAACGGCTAAGATAATTAATTCTTTCTTAGAAAAATCACACACTATCCTAAAGAGTCACTACAAGAACAAGGATAGAGAAGATAATGGTCTTTTGCCAGCTAACTATATTCTTCTAAGGGGAGCATCATCCTTTGTAGAGCTTCCATCTTTTTTAGCTACCTATGGACTAAAAGCGTGCTGTATTGCTGGTAAAAATCTCTATAAAAGTATTGCCACTTCTCTTGGTATGGATATTCTTAATATAAATGGAGCTAATGGAACTATAGATACTAATATTGGAGGGATGATTCAAGGGGGGATAGATGCCCTAAATGAAGGATATAATTTTGCATTTATCCACTTTAAGGCGACTGATACGCTTGCAGAAGATGGAGATTATCTTGGTAAAAAGAAATTTATTGAAAAGATTGATAAACAGCTTGAATTGCTTTTAGATATTGGAGTTACTGTTGTAGTAACATCCGATCATTCAACTAGCTCGTTAGAAAAAAGCCATAGTCCGCTTCCGATTCCATTTTTAATTTTTAATAATAAAATTGTTCCAGATAAGACTCAATTATTTTCTGAAAAAGAGTGTAAAAAAGGGGCTTTGGGGCTAATTCCCCAAATGGAAACGATGTTGAAGGTACAGGATTTGAGTTAAGATTTGATTAAATTTTAAATAGTATATATAATTAGTTATAATTAATAATTAAATAAAAAAAATGGGAAAAGAAATCAAAAAAGTTAAAGTTTATTCTACACCAACTTGCGTCTATTGTGTTACTCTTAAGAGGTTTCTTCAAGAGAAAGGAGTTGATTATGAAGAGGTTGATGTCTCTTTAGATGAGAATGTCGCAAAGGAGATGGTTGAAAAGTCTGGACAGATGGGAGTTCCAGTTATTGAAATTGGAGATGCAATTGTCGTTGGATTTGATAGAAGAAAGATAACTGAATTATTAGAGATATAATCACTAAAAAAGATAACATAATGAAAATTGCGATTAATGGGTTTGGAAGAATTGGGAGGGCTGTTTTTAAGATTATCTTAAAAAAATATCCCGATTTAGAGTTGGTAGCTATTAATGATCTTTCTGATTCAACTGTTTTGGCTCACCTTTTAAGATATGATTCTTTATATGGTACTTATGAGAATAGGGCTAAAGCGGACAATGACACTATTTTTATAGATGGAACTTCTACTGGTCGGAAAGTGGCTCTATTTTCGGAAAGAGATCCAGAAAATCTTCCTTGGAAGAAAATGGGAATTGATATTGTATTAGAGTGTACTGGAATATTCAGAGACTATGACGGTGCTAATAAGCACATTAAGGCTGGAGCAAAAAAAGTTATTATATCTGCCCCATCCAAGAGTCCTGAAAAAATAGCCTCTTATATTATTGGGGTGAATGAAAATGAGATAGATTATAGTAGTGATATTTTTGATATAGGTTCCTGTACTACTAATTGTCTAGCTCCAATTTTAAATATTTTAAATAATAATTATGGAGTTGAGAAAGGTTTTATAACTACTATCCATAGCTATACAAATGATCAAAAATTACTTGATATATCTCACTCAGATCTTCGTAGAGCGAGAGCAGCGGCTATAAATATAATCCCAACTAGCACCGGAGCAGCGAAAGCTATAGGTAGAGTAATTCCTAGCCTAGAGGGGAAGATAGATGGGATATCATTAAGAGTTCCAACTCCAACAGTGTCGTTACTTGATCTTTTTTGTGAATTGAAAGAAGGGACAACCAAAGAAGATTTAAATTATATCTTTAAAAAATCATCATTAGAGGAGAAATATAGTGGAATTTTAGGTGTAGAGGATGCCCCTCTTGTTTCATCTGATTATGTCGGGAGTTCCTTTTCTAGTATTATTGATTCTTCTCTTACTATGGCAAATAAAAAATTAGTTAAAGTAGTGTCATGGTATGATAATGAGTGGGGATATTCTTGTAGATTAGCAGATTTTACCAATCTTATCTCTAATAAAATATGAAAAAATATGTAATAGGACATAAAAACCCTGATACCGATTCTGTTGTCTCATCAATTGCTTTTAGTTTTTATCTTAAAAAAGGTGGGATTGATGCAGAGCCCATAATTCCAGGGAAAATAAATAGAGAAACAGAGTTTATTCTTAAATATCTTAAAGTTAAAATTCCAAAATTATTTAAAAAAGCTCCAATTAATTCCGGTTTTTATTTAGTAGATCATTCAGGACTAGGGCGATCTATTCTTGGAATGAAAGAAGATAGTATTCTTGGGGTTGTTGATCATCACAAAATGGGTGGCTTAAATACGATAGTGCCGATACTATATAGATGTGAAACGGTTGGCAGTACATCTACAGTGATTACCAAGATGTTTAAAGAAAAAAATTGGATTATTAATAAAAAAATAGCATCCCTTCTACTTTCAGGAATAATATCAGATACATTAAATTTAACTTCAGTCACTACAACAGATGATGATAGAAAAATATTGAGGGAGCTAGCATTAAAATCTGGTGTTGATGTTAAAAAATTTAGCCAGCAGATGTTTGAAGCTAAATCAGACATATCAGGGATGGGTCTCAAAAAAATTCTTTTAAGTGATTATAAGGAATATGTACATAACAAGAAAAAAATAGGGATGGGGGTCTGGGAAACTGTTGTTACTGAAGTCTTTAATAAAAAAGAGGAAGATATTTTGAAAACACTTAGAAAAATTAAGATTGAGAAAAAGCTTGATTTTCTTTTTTTCGGATTAGTTAATATTTTTAAGAAAAATACTATTTTTTATATTATAGATGAAAGTGAGTTTTTAGTAGCTAAAAAAGCTTTTAAGTTAAAAAATAAAAAATTACAAAATGCTATTCTTATGAAAGGGGTAACATCAAGAAAAAAGCAAATTCTTCCATTTATACTTAAATCAATTTAATGACAAAAAAAATTCTTATCGGGCTGAAAGACGAATTTCTTTCTAGGATCTATATCGATTTTTTTAGAGAAGAGGGATTCTTAGTCTCAACTATTACTGAAAATGATAATATTTTAGATATTTTTAAAAAAAATACTCCCGATATAATTCTCTTAGATATGGATTTTGCCGAAAATAATAGCTTTGTAGTCTTGAAGAAAATTAAAGAAAGCCCACTAAGTGATAAGGTTCCAATCATTTTAATTAGTCATTCTGAAGATGAAGAATATAGGAAAAAAGCAATTGAATTTGAGGTAAAAGATTTTCTAGTGGGGGAATATAATTCACCTCTGATTATTTCTAGAAGGATTAATGTTCATCTTGGTGGACAGAAGAGCTATAGGATTTCAATTAATGATAATGAACAAAAAACTAAAGAGCTGGCGGCTGATTTGGGGTATGATAGACTGTCTTGCTTAAAGTGTTCATCTAAAATGGTTATGAATTTAATGAAGGATTCTAGTAAGGGGAAAAACTATTTTAAGATATCTTTTATTTGCCCGAGGTGTGGTAAGTAATTTATTATAAAAAATTATTTAAAAATTAATAAAAATTACTATGGGAAAAGCAAAAAGATTGACTCTTAGGTTTGACGAAATAACAAAGAAAGATTTAGCGATGGTTGGTGGTAAAAATGCATCTCTTGGAGAGATGATTAAAAACTTAACACCAAAGGGAGTGATGATTCCTGATGGTTTTGCAACAACTAGCTTCGCTTATTTTAATTTTCTTGAAGAAAATAATTTACTACCCAAGCTAAAAGAGATCTTTAAGGGACTAGATATAGATGATATTAAGAACTTACAAAGTGTTGGCAGGAGAGCAAGGAAGCTAGTTGTTGGGGGTAATTTTTCTGATGAATTTAAAGAAGATATTTTGAAAAGATATAGAGAGATGGGGGTTGAATATGGCAAGAATCCAGAGGTTGCAGTTAGAAGCTCAGCAACCGCAGAAGATCTTCCAGGGGCTTCATTTGCCGGACTTCATGATACATTTTTAAATGTTAAGGGTGAAAAGGCTCTATTTTTAGCGATTAAAAAATGTATAGTTTCTCTATTTGGAGATAGGGTTATATCATATAGAGAGAGCAAGGGGTTTGATCATTTTAAAATTGCTCTTTCTGTCGGGATTCAAAAGATGGTTAGATCTGATATAAGCTCTTCTGGGATAATGTTTACAATGGATACTGAAAGTGGATTTAGAGATACAGTATTAATCAATTCAATATGGGGTATAGGAGAGATGATAGTCCAGGGTAAGATAACTCCCGATGAATTTTATGTCTTTAAACCGGCTATGGCTAAGGGATATAATTCTATTTTTATTAAAAATTTAGGGAAGAAGACTAGGAAGTATCTATTTTCGTCAGGTGGGGGACTGAAAGAGACTTCAGTTTCAAAAAAAGATCAATTGATTTTTTCTCTATCAGAGAAAGATATTATGACATTAGCTCGTTGGTCTATTATTATTGAAAAACATTATGGAATACCTCAGGACATAGAGTGGGCCAAAGATGGGAAGAGCGGTCAATTATTTATTGTTCAGTCAAGACCAGAAACAATACATTCAGAAAAAGAGAGTAATTTTTATGAAGAATACAGAGTTGAGCCTGGGCATAAATTAATTTTTGAAGGAATTGCAATAGGGAATAAGATAGGCTCTGGGAAAGTCAATGTGATCAATGATGTTTCAAAAATAAGTAGTTTTAAAAAAGGAGATGTTCTAGTCACAAAGATGACTGATCCAGATTGGGTTAGTATTATGAGAATGGCATCAGCAATTATTACTGACGAAGGAGGAAAGTCTTGTCATGCAGCAATAATTGGAAGGGAATTAGGAATACCTGTTATTGTTGGTAGTGGTGATGGAACTAAAAAGCTAAAAACTGGAGAAATTGTGACGGTTGACTGCACGCAAGGGTTAAAGGGAATGGTCTTCTCGGGGGTAGTTCCATATAAGACCAAAAAATATAATTTAGATAAAATTCCAAAATTAAAGACCAAAATAACAATGAATCTTGGGACTCCTGATATGGCATTTAAAAATTCTTTTATTCCTAATGATGGAGTTGGTCTTGCTAGAGAAGAATTTATAATCGCAGAAAAGATAAAAGTTCATCCACTAGCTCTTTATCACTTTAAGGATCTAGAGAAGCAAGCATCTAAATCCGTAAAAATAAGAAAGATAGTCCAAGAGATAAGAGAGATAACGATTGAACATAGAGATAAAAGAGAGTTTTTTATTAAAGAGCTTGCGGAAGGAATGGGACAGATTGCGGCTTCTTTTTATCCCAATGAAGTTATTATCCGTTTTTCTGACTTTAAAACTAATGAATATAGAAATTTAGTTGGTGGAGAACTTTATGAAGGAGATGAGTCTAATCCAATGTTGGGGTTTCGTGGAGCTTGTCGTTACCTAGATAAAGGATTTCAACCAGCCTTTAAGATGGAGTGTGAGGCCATAAAGAGAATTAGGGATGTTTTTGGATTGAAGAATGTTTCAGTGATGGTTCCTTTTTGTCGTACAATTAAAGAGGGGAGAGATGTTATTAAGCTAATCAATAAATTTGGGATAAAATCAGGAAAAGACCTTAAAATTTATATGATGTGCGAGATACCATCTAATGTGATATTGGCAGAT
>JAJOKY010000018.1 GCA_021129615.1 Minisyncoccota bacterium
ACCCCTAGTTCCAGCAAATCTTCCTAGCCTAAAAACTACCCCTCTCTGATACTCTCTTGTAATCTTAACTGAATGAAAAAGAAGTATTACAATTATTACTATTATTCCAACTGGACTAAAAATTAAATTTTCCATATTTTTTTATCTTATGTTTATTATCTATTTTCCGACCTTTTAATAAAATTAGAAATCTATATAGTTATTTTCCAAAAATATCTTTTATTTCCCCAAAATCTTGAAAGAAAAGTTTCTTTCTCTCTTTGATGACCATTCAAAGGCAGTAATCTCTTTTTTGATAACCTCTAACCTCTTTATCCGTTCATCCATATTTAATCTATTTTTTATTCCTAGAAAGCTCTTCAATAAAAACTTTGAGCTCTTTTTGAGATAAATTGTCTTTTATTTTTTTCTTAATTTTATCAATATTTTTTTCTATATCTTTTTTGGTAACTTCTATTTCTTTATGGATGCTTTTAGTGTTTCCATCATTGATTCTCTTTCTAATTATATTTTTTTCACCCTCATTAAGAAAACTGTTATCATATATCTTTTTTAGAACAGCATTTCCATTTACTATATAATAAAGGTCTTTTCCTGTTTTTTCATCTATTCCGACCCTCTCTGCCTTTCCAGATAAAATATTATCATATTCACGACACCAAAAACACCTATTATATTTTGAGCTACAAGAAAAATTAGATAACTGAATCGTTTTTTGAATTTTTTTAGCTTTTTCTTTTATTTTGGCAAGTGTTTTTTTATTATCTTCACTCTTCCTAGAAACTGGCTGATCATCTCTGTTTAGATACCAATAGCTTAGCTTTCTAACCTCTTGATTATAATTATGTTTCGCTAAGAGCTTATATATTGGAAGTTGAAGCGATTGACTCCCCTCTTTACTTCTTCCGGTTTTAAAGTCTATTATATGTAATGATTCATCTTCTAAAACCTCAACCCAATCAAAGCTTCCGACTAAATCAATTCCATCAAAAAGTTTAATTCGAGAAAGTTTATCTGTTTTCTTAAGGGACTTTTTAGATAAAAGTGGATTTTCCCTAAATCTTTTAAGCATAACCAGTCCCCTCTTTTTAAATTCAAGTTCTTGTTTGCTAGATACAAAGCCTCCCTTTTTGCCTTCATATTTTTTCCAAAAAACTTCTAATTTTTTAGAAAGTGGAATATTAACCCTCTTTAAAGGTGAGGTGTTGATAACAGAATCGATGGTTTCGTGAACAGCTAATCCTAGTGAGAAGTACGGGTTAACTATCTGAATTCTATTCCCTGTCTCTGAATTTCTATAAATATTTCTAAAATAATATAACCGTATGCACTTTTCAAAGCTATTAATAGCAGAATAAGATATTCTGATAGTCTCTTTCTCCATAGTTAGTAATCAGGTTATCAGTAATAGATTCCTATTCATCAGATTTATCGATACCATCTTGTTTATCCTCTTTAATAAGTTTAAGGGAAAAATAGACCATAAAAATAGCAAAAAGAATAACTAGACTACTAACCCAACTTGGGATACTCCATAGACCAATATAGATATCCCACTCAAACATTAGTCTAATGAAATGAAAAATTGCTCCCAGCGTAAAAAATGTACCAACAATAAAAAAGTAGAAAGATTTTATCATTTTATTTATTATTTTATTATTATATTATGATAACATCAATAGGGACTAAAAACAAACCGATACTCTAATAGGGTGTAATGAATATAAGATAAATTGAATGCTTATTAAAATACGGGTAGATAAAGTTTCCAAATATCAAATATTTAGAATCTTTCTTTTAGAGAAATTATCATCTATCTTGTTTTTTATCTAGGCAAAGTTCACTATATAAATTTACTAATCTTTCAGTCTGTTTTGAAATATCAAAGTTTTCAGCAATTATCTTAGAATTATAAGACATTTTTTTATAATTTTTTTTATCTTCTAAAACCTTTATTACCATATTAGAATATTCCCCTATCTCTTCTTCTGTTTCGTATCCATTGACACCATTAATTAGAACATCTTTAAAGGCTAGGTCTTTCACTAGAACAATCGGTAGCCCAGATGCAGCTGCTTCAAGAACCACCAATCCTTGTGTTTCAGTTTTTGATGAGAAAACAAAAACATCTGATGACTGATAAGCCTTGGCTACCTCTTCTCTTGAAATGAATCCAGTGAAAGAGACCCTTTCTTTTATCTTAAGATTATTTATCAAGGTGATTAGCCTCTTTTTATAGTGCCCATCCCCTACTAAAAGTAGGTGTATGTTATCTACCTTTAGTGATATCTCTTTAGTCGCTCTAATTAAAAATTCAATATTTTTTTCTCCAGCAAATCTACCAACAAAGATAAGGACCCTAGCCTTGGGACAAATGTTATACTTCTTACGAAAATTATTTCTAGGAATATGTTTAAATCTATCAAGATCAACTCCCGTTGACAAGACCTTGATACCTCTCTTAATTTTAATCCCATACAATGTTTTTTCCATTTTCAATGAAGGTATTATTGTGGTTTGACATCGGTTACAATAAAATGTTGTCATTCTTTCTATCATTTTTGGTGTGATTACCTTACCCTTCCATAAATAATACTTTATAAATTCAGAGTAGAAGGTGTGATAAGTATAAACTAAAGGAATATTTTGTAACCTACTAATGATTAAAGCTAATACTCCCAAATTAAATGGAGTATGAGAATGAATAATATCTAATTTTAGTTTTGGAATCTCTTTTAGTATCTTCCATGAAAAAGGGATAGCTACCCTAAGCTCTGGGCGAATAATAAATTTAAATGATTTAAATCTAGTGATGTTTTTAGCCTTATCAGTCCCGGACTTATATCCAGGAGCAGTTGGAGCAAAAATATGAACAGTATGCCCCTGTTTCTCTAATTCTTTCTTAAAAATATCAAGAGAGACCACAACTCCGTTGACTTGTGGGGTGTAAGTATCTGTAAAAAATCCTATATTCATATTTTATGGACAATATTTTTATATTTTTAATAAATAGAGTGTCTTTTAATCGGTAACTTCAAGCTTAGAAAGATATAGATCGTCGCCAATTTCTATTTTAGTTTTACTATTTTTTATTATTTCTTCTGTTATATCTCCAATTCTAATTCTTTTTAATTTTTTTAGATATGCTCCAGTTTTTAATCTTATTCCAATGTCTTCTGTGAGTGATCTGATATAGGTGCCGGGTCCAGAGATTACCCTTATTGATAATAAGGGATAACTATAAGTAATTACCTCTATTTTCCTAATAATTATCTTTTTAGGGCTGATAGCTACCTCTTTGCCTTCCCTCGCTAACTCATAGGCTTTTCTCCCCTTAATTTTTACTGCACTAAACTTGTGTGGTATCTGCATTGTCTCCCCTCTAAGTTCTGATAAGGTGCTCTCTATCTCGCCAAGTAGTGGTCTTTTTTTACTTACAATAGTTATCGGACCCTCTTGGTCTCCAGTAAGACTTTTTTTACCAAGCTCAATTAAACACAAATACTCTTTTTCCTTTCCCATCATTAGTGCTAATTTCTTAGTATTTTCTCTCCCAATGGCGACTATGAGAACCCCTTCAGCTAGAGGATCCAAAGTCCCAGCATGACCCACCTTTTGAATATTAACAGCTTGCCTCACCTCATCAATAATATCATGAGATGTTGGACCGCTTGGCTTATATATCCCAAAAAAACCCTTCATAATTACAGTGATAAAAGCATTGAAATTGAAAAAACTAAAAGAATGGAGGCTATCATTTTAACCTTTTTGTCAGATAGAATCCTTACTCTTTCAAGTGATTTTTTTATCTTTCTATTAGGAGTAAACAATATCAATATACCACTCAAGAAAAAAAGTGGAGAATGAAAATTACTTATCATAAAATTAGTCCCCCTAGAGACATACCAAAGAATTGTAGATATTGACATAAAGACAACCCCCCAAACCCAAAAAGGCAATAGATAGAAGAGATAATAGATTCCTTTTTTACCATTTTTTGGGTTAATCACAATCGCAAGAAAAAAACCTGAAAGAATTCCAGAAAATATATATATCATATATTGCATATTTAAAGTATAGCTATATTTGAATTTTTTTTCAATAAAAAAAGAGAGACAGTGTCCCTCTTTGGAGTGGTGTTTATTTCCTTAAACAATATAAACAAGGCTTTCTTTTAATAGTTCTTGGTTTTTCTATTCTGGATATTTTTTCTTTTTGTTTATTCTCTTCTTTTTCCTCTTTTTTAGATGACATCAATTCACCCCCCTCCTTGAAATACGATATAACATAATAAAAAAATAAAAGAAGCTTGATGCTATTGTCAATTTATTATACTCTATATATATGAAAGTCAAAGAGATAATAAAATTGATGGAATTTTCCTCAAAAGAAGATATTGACTTGGTTTCAAGTGCTTTTTCATTTGCTGAGGAAGCTCATAGAGACCAAAAAAGGTTCTCTGGCGAGCCATATTTTATCCATATTTTTGAGACAGCTATAACCTTAGCTGAGCTTGGAATGAGCGCTACTACTATATCAGCGGGATTACTTCATGATTGTCTTGAGGATGGAAAAGCCACCCAAGAAGAATTAAAAGAAAAGTTTGGTAAAGAGATACTTTTTTTGGTTGAGGGAACTAGCAAGCTTGGTAAGATAAAGTATAGAGGGGTAAAAAGACACAGTGAAAGTTTAAGAAAATTGCTTGTTGCTGTATCTCAAGATATAAGAGTCATCATCATTAAGCTAGCCGATAGACTCCATAATATGAAAACCCTTCAATATGTTCCAGAGCACAAACAGTACAGAATTGCCAATGAAACATTAGAGATATATGTTCCAATTGCCTATAGGCTTGGCATAAGAAAATTAAACAGAGAACTTGAAGATCTTGCTTTCCCCTATGTCTATCCAGATAATTTTATTAAAACTAAAAAACTACTTAAAACTAGAATTAGTGAGGATAATGAAAAATTAAAAAAATTTCAAAGATCGGTAATAAAACTATTGGCAAAGAAAAAAATTATTGACTTTAGGGTTGATTATAGAATTAAGACCCTCTATAGCCTATTTAATAAGTTAGAAAGAAAAGATTGGAATATTGATAAAATATATGATATATCTGCGATGAGAATAATAATTTCTAATGCGGATGATTGTTATAAGGTGCTTGGACTGATTCACGGAATGTGGAGACCCTTACCAGGAAGAATTAAGGATTATATCGCTTTTCCAAAACCTAATGGATATAGAGCTATCCACACTACCATTTTTACAGGATACGGAAATGTAGTTGAAATTCAAATTAAAGATAAAGAGATGTATCGTGAATCAGAGTATGGCGTAGCCTCTCATGCTAGCTTTAAGGAGAAAAAAACTGATAAAGATAATTTCTTATGGATACAACGACTACTACCTTTTAAATTTATCTTAAATGGGAACAATGATCGAAAAGAAAAAAACCTTGATGATGTTCCTGTCTGGTTAAAAGATATGGTTGAATATCAAAAAACAATTAAAGATGGTGAGGATATCAAAGAGGATATGAAGAATGATTTTTTCCAACAAAGGATATTCGCCTTTACTCCTCAGGGGGATGTAGTTGATCTACCAATTGGATCAACTCCAATTGATTTCGCCTACTCCATTCACTCAGATATAGGGAATCATATATCTGAAGCGAAGGTTAATGGTAAGATGACATCTTTTGATACACCACTTATGAATGGAGATATTATTGAGATAATAACTAAAAAAAATGTTATCCCTAAAAAAAAGTGGTTAAGCTATGTTAAAACTGCTAGTGCCAAAAAACATATCCAAGCAAGTTTAAAAAAATAAACCCCTGCTTACGCAACAGCTAACCACTGACAACTAACTACTAACAAGTGACAGGTTTACACTTTGCGTTTTTTTGATGCGTCCCCTTTTTTTCGGGGGGGGAATTGCTTAATTGGTTAATTTTGGATTACGGATTACGAATTAGGATAGGAAGAAAGAGGAATAGGAGGGGGAATTGGTTAATTGGTTAATTTCGGATTGCGGATTAGGACAGGAAAAAAAGAGGGAAAAGAAAAGATGCTAAGGGGGTCCGACTGCCCTTCAGAAACTAATAAGAGGGTTGTTCAGGCCCCCGAGAAAGAAAGAAAGAAAGAGGGAAAGAAAAAGCCGTAGCGGGGTCTGACCCCGCTACGGTAGAATTTTGTTTAGATGCTGAGGGTCCTCAGAGGACCCTCAGCTAGTTATTTAGAATTTGTAATTTTGGATTTGTGATTCCCCTCCTATCCCCTTCATTCTCCATCCCCTCCGCTATCCCTCCTGTCATTCTGAATAGAGTTCTTACGAAGTGAAGAGTCTCATCCTCCGCTCTTTTCTCCTTCTATATTTGAAAATTGAAACATTCAAACATTCAATGAAAATTGAAAACTGAAAATTTCCCCCTCTTCTTTCTATTTGGTTATTGGTTATTGTTTCTTGTATCCCATTTGGTTATTGTATCTTGGTTATTATTTT
>JAJOKY010000033.1 GCA_021129615.1 Minisyncoccota bacterium
ATAACGCTTCAGTCAGATTTTAGATGATTTAGGGGTTGATTTTAAGCTATATTTAGGCTAAAATTGATTAAATATATCATAAAATAAACTGAAATTAAAAAATATGAGAGAAAAAGCTAAAGAAAACAGTAATTCTGAATATACATCTAAAGACATATATGTTCTTAAGGGGTTAGATCCAGTACGGAAAAGGCCAGGAATGTATATTGGATCAACGGGGATTGATGGGTTACATCATTTAATATGGGAGTGTACTAATAATGCGTTTGATGAAGCGATTGGTGGATATGCTAAAAACATTAAAGTAGAACTACTTCCAGACAATAGGGTTAGTATCTCTGATGATGGTAGGGGGATCCCAGTTGATATTCATTCTGGGACAAAAAAATCAGCCCTTGAAACTGTAATGACAACACTTCATGCTGGAGGAAAATTTGGTGGTAAAGCCTACAAGACATCAGGAGGTCTTCATGGAGTTGGGATATCGGTAGTTTGTGCTCTTTCATCTTGGATTAGAATGGAAGTATCTAGAAATGGACAGAAATACTCTCAAGAATATGTTAGGGGTAAGCCAAGTACAAAACTTATAAATGAGGGGAAAACAAAGAAGAGGGGGACAACTGTGATTTTTCAAGCAGATAGTCAGATCTTTAAAGAGGTTACATTTAATTCAAAAAAGATACTCTCTCATCTTAGACAACAAGCCTATTTAACCAAAGGAGTTAATGCAAGTTTTTTTGATTCAAGAGATAGTCAAAATGAAAAAAAATATTCCTTATATTTTGAGGGTGGTATCTTATCTTATGTTAGGCATCTTACTAGGGGGGTAACAAAGCGTCACGAAAATGCCTTTTATTGTATTGGAACTAAAAATGATATATTAGTTGAGGCATCTTTTGTTTATACAGAGGAGTTTGAGTCTTATGAAGAAGGTTTTGCTAATAATATTCTTACACGAGAAGGGGGGAGTCATGTAACTGGATTTAGGTCAGCTTTAACTAGAACACTTAATGATTATGCTAAAAAAAATAATCTTTTAAAAAATGGAGATGATAATCTTGGTGGAGAGGATATTAGGGAAGGGTTAACTGCAGTGATATCGGTAAAAATAATAGACCCACAGTTTGAGGGACAGACAAAATCTAAACTGGGGAGCCCAGAAGTGAAACCAGCAGTTGAATCTGTTGTTACAGAGTTTTTAATAGATTTTTTTGAGAGAAACCCCAAAGATGCAAAATCTATTATAGAAAAATGTATACTTTCTTCTAAGGCTAGAAAGGCAGCTAGAGCAGCTCGTGAAACAGTTTTAAGGAAGGGTGCTCTTGAAGGACTATCATTGCCAGGAAAATTATCTGACTGTATTTCTAGAAAGCCAGAAAACTCAGAGCTGTATATTGTTGAGGGAGAATCAGCTGGGGGATCTTGTAAGGGGGCAAGAGATAGGAGATTTCAAGCTATACTTCCATTAAAAGGAAAGGTTCTTAATGTTGAAAGAGCTAGACTAGATAGAATACTCTCCTCTAAAGAGATTAAGTCACTAATTATTGCGCTCGGAACAGCAATTGCCGAAGATTTTAATATAGATAAGTTAAGATATCATAGGATTATTATTATGGCGGATGCTGACAGTGATGGTAATCATATTAAAACTTTAATACTTACTCTTTTTTATAGATATTTTAAACCCCTGATAGATGGTGGTTATGTTTATATAGCCCAGCCTCCATTATATAAAATTCAGGCTGGCAAAAGAGTTGAGTATGCCTATATGGAGAATGAAAAAAAGGAGATAGTGGATTCTATGAAAGAAGATAAGTCGGGAATTGTCTCTATCCAGAGATATAAGGGGCTAGGAGAGATGAACTCTGAACAACTTTGGGAAACTACAATGAATCCTGAAAATAGAATACTTTTAAAAATTGAGATTGAAGACGCTCAGTCTACTGATAGGATATTTGATATTCTTATGGGAGAGGAGGTTTTACCTAGGAAAAAATTTATTCAGTCGCAAGCTAGAAAAGTAAAAAATTTAGATATATAGATACTAAAAGAAAAATCATAATTTTAAAATTGACAAAAAGAATAATTATAGCTAATATCTAAATATGGATAAAAAAGGAACATTCAACAAAATAAGATCATTTTTTAGGGAGGTTGGTGAGGAAACCAGAAAAGTTAGTTGGCCAAACAAGAAAGAGGCTTATAAATATACCATAATTGTTATTGGGACATCTGTAGCGGTTGCTTTTCTTTTAGGGGTTTTTGACTATGCTATAATTGGACTATTAAGGAAATTTGTTTTTTAATTATGTCTAAACAAAAATTATCACAAGAAAAAAGATGGTATGTTATTCATACATATTCTGGGTATGAAGAAGCAGTGGCTAAAAACTTAAGACAAAGAGCTGATTCTTTGGGTATGGAGGACAAGATATTCACTGTTTTAGTGCCTAAGGAGAGTAAAATTAAGATAAAAAATGGGAAAAGAAAAACGGTTGAAGAAAAAATATATCCTGGGTATGTATTAGTTGAGATGATAGTTTCTGATGACTCATGGTATGTTGTTCGGAATACGCCAAATGTTACAGGGTTTGTAGGTTCTGGCATAACTCCGTTACCCCTCTCTGAAGAAGAGATAACAACACTAAAAAGACGGATGGGAGCTGATATTGCGAAATATAAGATAGATGTTTTAGTCGGAGATTCAGTTAAAATAACAGATGGTCCGTTTAAAGATTTTGATGGAAAGGTGTCTGAAATCGATCCTGAAAGGGGTAAAATAAAAGTTTTAGTTAATATGTTTGGTAGAGACACACCAGTTGAATTAGACTCATTACAAATTAAAAAGATTTAAGAGATATGGCAAAGAAGATTAAAGCGATAGTAAAAGTTCAAATTCCTGCAGGAAAGGCTACTCCAGCTCCACCAGTTGGTCCATCCCTTGCTCAGCATGGATTAAATATTGGAGAATTTTGTAAAAGATTTAATGACCAAAGCAAGAGTTTGGATGGTTTTACTATTCCAGTAGAAGTTAAAATTTTTGAAGATAGAACATATTCATTTAAAATGAATCAACCACCAGCCTCAGAGTTACTGAAAAAAATTGCTGGGATAGAAAAAGGGGCAAAAGCTCCCAGGAAAGATAAGGTAGCTAAGATAAGCAAAGAGCAACTGAAAGAAGTTGCAGAAAGAAAAATATCCGATCTAAATACAAAAGATATTAATCAGGCGATGAAGATAATTGAAGGGACAGCTAAGAATATGGGGATAGAGGTTGAGTAAAATTTAATTATATACATTTTATATGCGACCTCATAAGAATCAATATTATTTGAATATTGCTCAGCAGGTTGCTCAGCGATCTACCTGTTATCGGGCTAAGTTTGGTACAATTATTGTGAGGGATGATGTTATTATATCAACTGGATATGTTGGAGCTCCTAGAGGGACAAAAGACTGTATAGAGAGAAAAAACTGTCTTAGAGAGGAGCTTTCTATACCATCAGGAGAGAGGTATGAACTCTGTAGGAGTGTTCATGCTGAACAAAATGCGATTATTAATGCGGCCAGGTCTGGGTCATCTGTATTTAATGGAGATATTTTTTTATACGGAGAAGATAAGAATGGTAGAAGTAATGATGCATTTCCCTGTTTTATTTGTAAAAAGATGATTATTAATGCTGGGTTAAATAGGGTTATTTGTTCAACTAAAAACGGGGGGTATAATATATTTAACATTAAGGATTGGATCGAAGATTGGCAAAATAGAGACCTCTTAGATGATAAACATCAATATGGGAAAGATAAAAAATAAATAAATAAAGATATGAATAAAATAGCTAAACTAATTGATGAGACATTTTTAAAAAGTGGGGCTAATGATGAGGAGATAAAAAAAGTTTGTGAAGAGTGTAAGGAGTATGGGTTTAGAGCACTTTGTATCTTACCTGAGCATACCAAATTATCAAAGGAAATGCTTAAAGGAACAGAAATTAAAGTTACAACATTAATTGATGAGCCAACTGGAGCTAGTCCCCATGAAGAAAGATTAAAGATGATTCAAAGAGCCAAAGAGGATGGGAGTGATGAAATTGAGTTAGTAATGAAGGTAGACGACTTTAAGAATAAAAAGTATGAAGAAGTTTTATATGATTTAAAAATTCTTTGTGATATTTTGCCAACTAAAGTAATTATTGGTTCTGGATACCTAACAGATGAAGAGATCAGAATGGCATCTGAATTCACTAAAGAAGCTAAGGCAATCTGCGTTAAAACAGCAACAGTAGATGATCCATTAAGTCAATCTGAGTTACCTGAAAAAGCAAAACATATTAGAATAATGAAAGAGGTTGCTCCAAATTTATTAATAAAAGCATCTGGGAGTGTTAGGACATTTTCTGATTTAAAAATGATGACTGACGCAGGGGCTGATATTATTGGAACTAGCTCTGGGGTAAATATTGTAGATGAATTTAAGGGGATAAAAGGAGAGAGTCTAGATGATGGAAGGATGGTAGAATAAGAAATTCTACCGATTTCCTTTCCGTAATTGAAATATTGGGAAATTAGACCTAGCACCAGAGCCTTACTACTGGGTTTAGTCGGGGAGGAAAAAATTTATAATTTAATTATTTTATGTCTAAAATAGTTATTGGACTAGAGGTTCACATAACCTTAAGCACTGAGTCTAAGATGTTTTGTTCTTGTTCTAATAATCCCTCAGAAAGCGAAGGGAATGTTAATATATGTCCTGTTTGTATGGGGCATCCTGGGGCTCTTCCTGTTATAAATAGGGTTGCTATTGAAAAAACTATTAAGACAGGGTTGGCTCTTGGTTCTAATATACCCGAATATTCACAATTTGATAGAAAAAACTATTTTTATCCAGACCTACCAAAGGGTTATCAGATAAGCCAGCATAAGTATCCACTATGCAAAAATGGACATCTCAAGATTGAAGATAGAGATATTCAGATTGAGAGGATACACCTTGAGGAAGATGCTGGTAGGTTGATTCATCCATCAGGAGCCGATTATTCTTTAGTAGATTTTAATAGATCTGGAGTTCCTCTTATGGAGCTAGTAACCAAGCCAGATATTCATTCGGCAAGTGAAGCAAAAAAATTTGCTGAAGAACTTAGGATAATCCTAAGATATCTTAATGTCTCAAACGCTGATATGGAAAATGGAGAAATGAGAGTTGATGCCAATATATCTATATCATCTAAGACTGGGGTTGTAGATGGGACTAAGGTAGAAATAAAAAATTTAAATTCATTTAAAGCGATAGAAAGGTCACTAAACTATGAGATTGAGAGACAGATTAAGCTTATAGAGAAGGGTCATAAAATTATTCAAGAGACTAGGGGTTGGGATGATTCAAAGGGGGCAACTATTTCTCAGCGGAGTAAAGAGGAAGCTTATGACTATAGATATTTCCCAGAACCTGACCTACCTCCACTCTACTTAAATGATAGGTCGTTTATTGATATTGATAAAATCAGAGGATCGATATCCGAGTTACCATCAGAAAGATTTTATCGTTTAATTGATGAATATGGTCTTTCGGGAAAAGAGGCAGAATTCTTTGTCTTTAATAAGGAGATAGGTGATTATTATGAAAATATTGTGAGTGAATTGGTGAATTGGGATAATGAGACAAGGCTGAAGACTATCAATAGTAGAGAAAATAGATTGATTCTCTCTCGCATTGCAGCTAATTATGTATTAACAGATCTTCAATCACTATCTGGAGGAGAATTAGTTTTCCCAATAACGGCAGAAAATTTTGCTGAGCTTATATATTTAATTTATAAAAAAGAAGTTTCAAACAATATCGCTAAAATAGTTTTAAGGGAGATGTTTGAAACTGGAGGAGACCCATCAAACATCATAGAGGAAAAGGGGCTAAAAGAGATAAACGATAGCTCGGAGATAAACAAGGTTATAGAAAAAGTTATTACAGAAAACCCTAAGCCAGTAGGTGATTATAGAGCTGGGAAAGAAGAATCAATAAAGTTTTTGATTGGAAAAGTTATGGCAGAAACTAGGGGGAGAGCTAATCCAAGGACGATTGATAAAATTCTTAAATTAAAACTTAAGAAAGATTTGAGCTAGCACTAGACCAAAAAGTTTGGGAGTGTAGAATCCAAACCATACTAAGCTGAGAAGCTTAGGAGTATAGAATATAATTGGTTGAGCTCTGTAGTTAGTTGATCTCTGTCTTCAACCAAACGGCTCTCC
>JAJOKY010000026.1 GCA_021129615.1 Minisyncoccota bacterium
AAAAGCTGAAAAACCCATTACTATCCAAGTATTTTTCAACATATTATATTAATGTCTTATGTTCACCTAGTCTTCTATTGATACCTCTTTTTCCATAGTTTTATTTTTTATTAATTAATTTCTCGACTCCCGACTTTCGTCAAAGATGCGCAATTGTTATCGGTGCTCAATTTAATCAGCACTGAGCAAGCTTATTTCCCAGTTTTTGTTTTTTGTTAAGCAGGTTACTATCTTTTTATGAAGCAAATTAACCTCTTCAGAGGTGAGCGTCCTCTTTGTTCCAAATGTAAGTCGCAAAGTAATACTTTTACTATTTTTTGAAAGTTTACCCCCTTTATAAACATCAACAAATTCAATCTTATTTAACAGTTTAATCTTATAACCATTTATCTCATCCAAAATATCAGAATATTTTGTATCTAGTGGAACTATAACTGATAGATCTCTACTTATTTTTGGAAATCTAATAATTGGCTTATATTTTGTAACAATAGAAGATATTTTTTTAATCTTATCAAGACCTAACTCAAAAATAATAATCTTTGATTTAATTTTCTCTTGTCTAAGAAAACCAGAAGAGATTACTCCGATTATACCTATTTCAATTTTATTAGATCTTATGCTGATAAATTTCTCATATATATTATTGCTGGATAGGTTAACATATCGGACATTTTTAATCCCTATCTCTTCTAAGGTGTAGTTAATGACTTCTTTTAATTGATAGAATGAATCAGTGCCGATGGCTCCAGCCAAATGTTTAACTTCTTTAATCTGTCTTTTCGTTTTCTTGAAAATATTACCAGCCTCAAAAATAGAAACACTTGAGAATAGCTTTTCATTCTCTTTTATGTTCTTAATAAGATGAGGGACTAGGGATGGTCTAAGATATTTTTGATCAATAGTAACTGGCTTCTCGACTTCGATTAAGTCATTTTTTGCATAATCAAAAAAGGTTGCCTGGTTTTCGCTAATAAATGTATGATTGTAAACCTCTGACAAGCCAGACGAGACGAATAGGTTCTTAATTTTTTCTTCTAAAAGATAATTTTCATCTATTTTTGGAGATAAAAGCTCTAGCTTCGGTAACTTTGGAGGTATATTCTCATATCCAATAATTCTTCCTACTTCTTCAATGATATCTATTGACTCCGATATATCTAATCGTTTAGTTGGTATCTCAATTAAAAGTTTTTCCTTAGGGCTCTTCTTAATTTTAAAATCAAGTAATGTCAATATCTTTCTTATCTCTCTTAAATCAACGCTTAACCCCAAAACACTACTCAGTTGATCTAAATTTAAAGATACTATTTTAGGCTGATTTTTATTTTTATATAAATCGATAAGTCCCGCCGTAATCTCTCCCCCTGCTACTTCTCGGATAAGAGAAGCGACCCTGTCTATTGATGCCCTTGCTAAATTATTATCAAGACCATACTCAAACCTAATTGAGGCATCAGTTCTTATTTTGAGAAGGGTAGAGCCTCTTCTAATTATTTTTCTATTAAAATTAGCGGACTCTATGATGATATTTTTAGTGCTCCCTGATATTTGAGAGTTTTTTCCTCCCTTTATTCCAGCAATTCCTAAAAGTTTTTCTGTATCTGATATAACCAACACATCTTTATTCAAAGTAAATTTTTTACCATCAATTATGGTTATCTCTTCTCTATCTTTAGCTCTTCTAACTATAATCGGACTAGATATATTATCTGCATCCATCGCATGGAGCGGTTGTCCAGTTTCAAGCATTACATAATTTGTCGCATCAACGATATTATTTATTGATTGAAGTCCACAAGCCTCTAGTCTCTCTTTCATCCATTTTGGAGAGGCTTTTATCTCTACTCCAACAATAGCCCTAGCAAGGTATCGATGACAATCATCATAATTAGGCTTCTCTACGGAAACGATATTTTTAGTTTTGATTTTTTTACTTTTAACAATTTTTACTTCTGGCTCCCTAAACTTAGAATTGGTAATAGCTGAAACTTCTCTAGCTATCCCAGAATGAGAAAAGCAATCCCCTGCCCTATTGGGCAGAATATCAATATCTATAATCCAATCATCTCCTTTTTTTTCTATGCTCTCAACTTCAAAAAGCTTCATTGTTATTAACCTTGAAAGCTTGTCTGGTCTCGGTAGTTTTTTGTTTAAAAATGATTGAATCCAATTATATGAAAATTTCATATTATTTTCTAGAATTGTTTTAAAAATCTTAAATCACCTCCATAAAAGAGCCTAACATCATCAATAGAATACTTCATCATTACTATCCTATCCCATCCCATTCCAAAGGCAAATCCTTGCCATTTTTTTGGATCAACCCCAGAGTTCTTAAGAACATTCGGATGAACCATACCAGCTCCCATAACTTCTAGCCAACCAGTTTTAGAGCAAACAGAGCAGCCTCTACCCTTACAAGAGGTGCAGCTCATATCTACCTCAAAGGATGGTTCAGTGAACGGGAAAAAAGAAGGTCTTAGTCTTATCTTTACTTTTTTGCCATAGAAAGATTGCCAAAAATTTTCCATTATAGCCTTAAAGTTTGCCACTGATATGTCTTTATCAATCATAAGCCCTTCAATCTGATAAAAATTAACTTCGTGAGATGCGTCAGTTGCTTCATTTCGAAAAACTCTTCCTGGTACAATTATCCTAAATGGAGGCTTGTGAGTAAGCATATATCTAATCTGAACTGGCGATGTATGTGTTCTCATCACTAGCCTCTCCTTTTCCAAAAGTTTCTCCCTATTCTTCTGTTTGATGAATAGTGTGTCTTGCATCTCTCTAGCTGGATGATCTTTGGGAAAATTTAAGGCATCAAAATTATGCCATTCGTCCTCAAGTTCTGGGCCTTCAATTGTTGAAAATCCCATTCCCTCAAATATCATTTTTGCCCTATTGATGCTTTTTGTTAATGGATGAATATGTCCAATAGCTGGCTTTTTACCAGGTAGAGTTGGATCAAAGTAATCATCTAGATTACTACTTTGATCAACTTTTATCTCTTTTGTTTTTATTAAATCGGTAAGTTCTTTTTTTATCCTATTTGCTTCAGATCCAAGACTAGCCCTCTTATCTGTACTCAATTTTTTTAAGCTTTGAAAAAGAATAGATAGTCTTCCTTCTTTGCTTAGATATTTTTTATGAAGTAACCAAAAATCATCTATATCCTTACATAGAGCAATCTCTTTTCTAATATCTTGGCTAATCTCTTTTAGTTCTTTTTCCATTTAATAAATTTTAACTTGTAAAATAATTAAAGTCAATTTAATTAAGCTTTTTGTTCAATTTTTTAACTTTTCTTACAATAACTTTTTTGAATTCTATCAATAGAAACAACGCCATTGCTAATATGAAGATATAGGCCCAACTGAAAACTGATATTGACTTGGTGCTAAAAACTCCCTGAAGAAGACCCCAGTAGACAACAACAAGTTGCAAAGCAAAGGAAAAAATTACTGCCAAGACCATTTTTTTATTTGAGAAAAACCCTAGTTCAAAGATTGTTTCACTATTTGACTTAGCACTAAATACTAAAAATAATTTATAAATTACAATGAATGTAAACACTATCGTCTGGGCATAAACTAAGTTACCTAGTGTTGGGTCATATATTTTCTTAAAGAGAAATAACGAAACTATGAACCCCAAGAAAGAGGCAGTTATTATGAATGCACCAGACCCCTTTAGAATGTGTTTTTTTGGTGGCCTCGGTTTTCTCTTCATAATCTCCTTAGCACCTGGTTCAATTCCTAAGGTTATTGCGGGAACGCTATCGGTGATAAAGTTAATCCAGAGTATATGAAGTGGCATTATCGGCATCGGAATTCCTAAGATTATAGCAAAAATAATTAGCGGAGCCTCAATCCCATTAGCAGTTAATAGGAATTGAATAAATTTTTTAATATTATCATAAATTATTCTACCCTCTTCAACTGCTTTGCTAATTGAGATAAAATTATCATCAGTAATAATCATATCTGATGCTTCCTTTGAAACATCGGTCCCCCTAATTCCCATTGCTATCCCTATGTCTGCTTCTTTTATGGCGATAGCATCATTAACGCCATCTCCAGTTACTGCAACAACCTTACCATTTGCCTGAAATGACTCAACTATTCTCAGTTTATGAGAAGGCATAGTTCTGGCAAAGATATTGTAATTATTAACTGCCTTTTTCAGCTCATCATCGCTCATTTTTTCAATATTTGCGCCCAACATCACCTTCTGATTACCATCAACCAGATTAACTTCACGAGCGATAGATAGAGCCGTTAATTCATTATCCCCCGTTATCATCACTGTTCTAATCCCAGCCGCCCTACACTTATCAATTGCTTCTCTTACCCCTTTTCGTGGGGGGTCATATATTGCGACTAAACCGATAAAGACCATCTCTTTACCTATTTTTTCTCTTTCATACTCTCTCTCTTCTTCTATCTTCTTTGTAGAAAGGGCAATAATTCTATAGCCATTAGTCGCTAGTGAATGAAATGTATCTTTTATTAATTTCTTATATTTATCATCTAAAACTTTTTTCCCGCCATCCATATAGTATGATGATATTTCTAAGATATTTTCAGGTGACCCAATCGCAGAAAAAAAGATTTCACCACCATCTTCATAGACAACTGCTCTTCGTCTTAATTTTTGTTCAAAAGAAAATTCTTTTAAGATGTTTATCTTATCTTTGGTCTCTTTTTCAATGTATCCAGACTTCTCTCCTAAGACCAGAAGAGACGCCTCTGTCGGATCACCTAAAGTGTCCCACTCCCCCTCTTTGGTTTTAATCACTTCTGCAGAATTACAAATAACCCCAGTTTTTACTAAGGTTTCTAGTTCTATAGATTGTTTAGGATTAAAACTTCCCCCGATATTAAAAAAATTACCAGCAACCCAGACTTTTTTTACGGTCATTTTATTGTCTGTTAGGGTTCCTGTTTTATCCGTGCAAATTACCTGGGTGGAGCCTAGTGTTTCAACTGAATTTAATTTTTTAATAATTGCTTTCTCTTTTGCCATACGATGTACTCCAGTGGCTAGAGTTAGTGTCATTACAACTAAAAGCCCAGCTGGCACAACAGAAACAAAAATGCTTAGTGCCATTATAAGTTGTTGGTGATTAAGGATTGATTTTCCCTCAAATAGCCCCAACAACAAGATTAGACCTGCTAAAACAGAACCGATAAGAACGATAAGCTTACTTAGTCTTATCACCTGCTTTTGTAGTGGTGTAGGTGGCTCTTTAATCTCTGATAATGATTTCGCAATTTTACCAAACTCTGTCTCTTCTCCTGTCGTAATTACAACCGCTTTTCCGTGGCCAGTAACAGCGGTAGTTCCTAAAAATAGACTATCAGCTCTATCCCCCTTGGTGTCTAATAGGTCTTTTTGGACAGGAGCCGACTCCCCAGTTAGAGCCGATTGATCAACCTTCAAATTTATTTCCTCAATAATCCTAGCGTCAGCAGGTATCTGTTGCCCCTCTTCAATTACTATTATATCACCAGGAACAATTAAAGCAGAATCAATCATCTGTTCTTTTTCATCACGAATAACCCTAGTCTTATCTTTAATCATCTTTTTTAGCGCCTCTAGGCTTTTTTCTGACTTATATTCCATCGTAAACCCAAGAATAATATTAGCTATAACAACTAAAATTATAGCTATCGCAGTTGGAATTTTGCCTACAAAAAAAGCAAGTAGTGTTGAAATAATCAATATAAGAGTCAAGAAGTCATAAAATTGCCTAATAAAAATACCCAAAACGGAAAAATTCTTTTTTTGACTAATCTCATTATATCCATATTTTTCTAACCTCTCTTTTATTAGGCCTTGAGTTAATCCAGTTCTAGGATTAGTCCTTAGGCTAGTTAAAACATCTTCAATTTTTACATTCTTATAAAGCATCTATTTTATCTATATTTATTAATGTTCTATTATACCAAAAGAAAAAGAAAACAGGAAGCAAAAATCAATAACCAAGGAGAGAGAGGGGGGGGAAGAGAATAATTTTCAATTTTCAATTTTTATTAAATGTTTCAATTACCCAATGTTTTAATTACGGAAAGGAGTGGAGAAGAGGAGTTTTAAACCTCCTAAGGTTAAACCTTCGGAGATTGAATTTGTAATTTTCTTTCCGCTCCGTCATCCT
>JAJOKY010000039.1 GCA_021129615.1 Minisyncoccota bacterium
GTAATACCATAGCTGTTTCCTATAGACTCAAGCGACTCTTTTTTTACCTTTTGACTGCTTCTTTTATCTAACCCAAACCTACGAGATATAATACTTCTCGTTCTATCTGGAAGTCCCGAAGTAATGTCGTTTGATATTTCCTGATAGTTAAACATTTTTTTTATTTAAATTAAACCACGATACTAGTAATGGCCCAGCCAGGAAAAGAGATGAATAGGTCCCAAGTGATATACCCATAATCATTGCTAATATAAACCATTTTAAGGCTTCTCCTCCAAAGAAAAAGACTGGAATTAATACTAATAATGTTGTGAAAGAGGTATTTATAGATCTCCCAACAGTTTCATTTGTGCTTTTCTCAACTATATCAGAAAATATTAATTTTGGATTTTTAACTATATTTTCTCTAATTCTATCAAAAATAACGACAGTATCATTGATTGAGTACCCAAGAACAGTCAAGAGAGCAACAGCGATTGGAATCGTAAGACGAACATCAAAAAAATAACCAAAGATAGTGAAAAAACCAAGAACGATTAAAACATCATGTAAGAAACCAAGACCAACAGCGACTACTCCATATTTCCATGATTTCATATTTTGATTCCCTATCCCACCAAAAGTAACCGCAATATAGATAATTATCGATAGCGATGCAACGACTATACTAATTAATGCCCTATCTCCTAGCTCTCTTCCGATTGCCGGGCCAATAAATTCAAAATAATCCTTAGTCCCCCCTCTTAATTCAGTGGCAATTTTCTCATAAGTTTCTTTTGATATTTCACTCATCCTAATAACAAATCCATTGTCATCAACTGGTTGAACAATTACCTCTTCAATCCCAAGGGCTAAGAGAGATTTTTTTATATCATCAGAAGATGGTCTTATCTCTTCATAGGAAACCTTCATTATACTGCCACCAGTAAACTCTATGCCAAAATTAAGACCGAAAAAAGCTAAAGAAAAAATACTTCCCAAGATAAGGATTATTGAAAATGTATAATATATCTTTTTATATTTTAAAAATTTAATCATCTCCAAAGTTGTTTTATTTTTTCGATAGATGACCCCTCAAAAGACTTGAGAAAGTACCTAGTAATAACTAGGGCTGAAAATATACTAACCAATATTCCAATTATAAGAGTTAGAGCAAACCCCTTCACAAAGCTAGTCCCTATGAAAAATAAGATAAACGCAACTATTAATGTTGTAAAATTACCATCTCTTATTGACGGCCAAACTTTTTCAAACCCAATATCGATACTATCCTTTAATCCTCTACCCACCTTCATCTCTTCTCTTATTCTAGAAAAAACTAAAATATTAGCATCAATCGCCATCCCAATAGAAAGTATAAAGCCAGCTATGCCAGATAGGGTCAAAGTAACGGGTATTATCTTAAATATAGATAAAACCAACAAAACATAGATTAGAAGAGCAATAGATGCTAGTAGTCCTGGAAAACGATAAAAGAATAAGATAAATAAGATGACAAAAAGAAAACCGATAAAACCAGCATTTAGTGACCTAAAAAGAGAATCCATGGCCATCGCTGGTCCAACATTCTGGTGAGAAACTAGTTCAATTGGAACAGGAAGGGCTCCACTACGAAGCCTATTGACTATTTTCCTTGCTGTATCTAGTTGAATTTCTCCCGTTATAACTGCACTGCCACCATCTATCTTTGCCTGAATAATCGGAGCATAGATGTCTTCTTTAGTAATCTCACCATCGCCCGTAGTGTCAATTATCGATTTTCCATCAAGAAATATGGCCAAGGGCTTCCCTATGTTTCTTTCAGTTATTTTTTCAAAAACTATGGCTCCATCATTAGTAAACTCTAACTCTATTATCACATCTCTAGTGTTTGGATCAAAGGTGTGTCTTGCTGTCTGAAGATGCTCTCCACTTAACTCAGTTCTTTTCCATTGTGGAACTAAGTCAACAGGGCTTTTTTTAGTTATCAATATGTGACTTGCCTCAATCTTCCCATCAGCATCCTCAATCCCAGTTTTTTTAATAATATGATATCCAAATTCTGTTTCTACTATATCACTAAGAGCCCCTTCCTCTAAGGCAAAAGATGCTTTTTCAAAATTTTCTACCATTGATCCTCTTCCAAATCGTCCCAAAGCACCGCCATCCTCTGCATTAGAAATATCCTCAGAATAACTTTTCGCCATCTCATTAAAATCAGCCCCATCTCTAATTCTTTCTAATATGAGATATGCTCTATTGTAAGCCTCTTGATTATAATCCTTAATTGTTTCTAATATCTCAGGTGTAATATCTTCTTCAGTACTTAGTTCTTTAAACTCTAAAAACGGAGTCTCTCCAATCATTCTCATCGCTTCAACCGCATCTACAATCCCCGCAAGCTCAACCAATAAACGATCTCCCTTAATCTGTACCATTGGTTCTGCAACCCCAAAATGATCTATCCTTTGTTCAATAAGACTTCTTAGCCCCTCCATCCTCTTTTCTATTTCTATTTCAGGAATTTCGGAAAAATCTGCTTGATAAAGCAATTGAATTCCCCCTTGAAGATCAAGTCCCAATCTAAACCCTATTTCAGGAAAATTTGGAAGACCCCACCCACTTCTATCATTTATAGAATCAATCGCCCTATTAAACGGCAATGGATAGACAAAAATCATCAACCCAAGCCCCATAATTAGAAAAAGAAAGCTAATTATTTTATAATATTTATTGTTCATTTTTTATATTCTATGATAAAAAAGACAAATTGTCAAACTCTGAAACTTAAAAAAGAAACGGGTAATTAGGGACATAAAAGCTACTTCTTTTTCCAGTCACCTCCCCTAAAACGATTATTATTAGAATTCAAATGCCAGTTATGGGGGTTAGAATTTTTAATTTCATCCCAAAGAAGTCTGGCTGTTTTGGTATATAGGGACGGATAAACCCTCTCTTGCCTCCCCTTCTCCCATATTTTACCAAGTGAATGTCCCTTAAATTCTAATTCTTTTAGTTCTAACTCAACATCAATATTATCTGCATCTTTTACTATTTTTGATTCAATGCTCTGCCTCTCCTTGTATTCAACCATTAACTCTTTCATATCAGATCCATATATAGTCTTTTCAAAAACATCTTCTATGGCCATCATTTCATCTTGCTCTACATATTGCCGAGAAAGATAGTGAGCATCACCACATCTACTCTCTGGAATATCATGGACGAGTGCCATCTTTAATAATTTGCCAGTATCAACATTTTTTTCATATTTAGCAATTGTTAAAGCTATCCATAATGTCCTAAATATGTGCTCTGCATTATTAGCAACATCGGGATTAAGGAACTGCTTCCACGCCCTATCTATAAAACGGAAAGCCCCCACTTCAAACAGTAACTCTATATCTCTTTTTATATTATTTTCCATTATATTTTATATTATTTCCCACAACATTTTTTATACTTCTTCCCACTACCACAATGGCAAAGATCATTTCTTCCAATTTTTTTATTACCGCTTTTTCTCAAAGAAACTATTCTGTTAATTTCGGTTCCTCCCTTTTCTATCGAGCTAGGTGTGAAACCTACAGATCTAATATTAAAAATCATCTCTACAATCCCAGATTCCCAAGATTTAATTAATCCTTGAAAAGCTCTATGCCCTTCATTTTTATATTCTATAAGTGGATCTTTTTGCCCATAAGCTCTCAATTTTACAGAATCTCTAATCTGTTGCATATTCTCTAGGTGATCAACCCACAATGAATCAAAGACTCTCAAGCAGACTACCTTCTCTATCTCTCTCATTTTTTCTTCCCCTATTCTCTCCTCCCTTTTGAGATAGTCTTCTTCAGTTTTACCGCCATTTATAACTAATTTTAATATAAATTCTTTTAAATTGCCACTATTATAGCTCTTAATAATATCCTCTCTTTTTTTATAAGCTATCTCTCTCTGCTTATTCATCACATTGTCATAGTCAAGAAGATGTTTTCTAGAATCAAAATGTAACCCCTCTATCTTGCTTTGAGCGGACTCAATAACCCCTGATAACATCTTATTTTCAATCGCCTGATCTTCGGGAATTTTTAGATAGTTAGCTAATGATTTAATTCTTTCGCCTCCAAAAATCCTTAAAATATCATCTTCAAGAGAGATAAAGAATTGACTAGAGCCTACATCCCCCTGTCGTCCAGACCTTCCTCTTAATTGATTATCGACCCTTCTAGATGAGTGTCTCTCTGTTCCAATAACATGAAGCCCACCAACTGAAATTACCCTTTCTGTCTCTTCGGGCTTAGACGGATTACCACCAAGAACGATGTCAACTCCACGACCCGCCATATTTGTAGCAATCGTTACTGCCCCATACTTTCCAGCTTGAGCAATAATCTCTCCCTCTTTTTCATGATTTTTAGCATTCAAAATCTTATAATCCACACCCTCCCTCTCTAGGAGACGTCCTAAAAATTCATTTTTCTCTATAGAAGTAGTCCCTACTAAAACTGGCTGGCCTTGTCTATTTTTTTCTTTAATCTCTTTAACCACCGCCTGAAACCTTCCCAATGAAGTACGATAAACTTGATCAGAAAGATCCTCTCTAATCATCGGTTTATTAGTGGGAATAGGTATAACTTGAAGGTTATAAACCTTATCAAACTCCTCTGATGATGTGAGTGCTGTCCCAGTCATTCCAGAAAGCTTCGTATACATTCTGAAAAAATTCTGAAAAGTAACTGAAGCTAATGTCTTTGACTCTGGTTGTACTAAAACCCCCTCTTTCGCCTCTATAGATTGGTGGAGCCCACCAGACCATCGTCGTCCCGGCATCTGCCTACCAGTAGATTCGTCAATAATAATAATTTCATTATCTTTGACAATATAGTGGCTATCTTTTTCAAAAAGTGGTCTCTTTGTGGTCGGATTTATTGCCTGAGACCTTAGGGCTTGTTCAAGATGATGAAGATATTTAACCCCCTTCTCTTCATATATATTCTCAATTTTAAGCATCTCCTCAACCCTAGATATCCCCTCCTCAGTGAGGGTAACCGTCTTCTCTTTTTCAAAAACCTCATAATCTTTTTCGGGCTCAAGACTGGGAACAATTTTAGAAAAACTTTTATACATATCTGAACTTTCGGTATCAGGGGCTGATATAATCAAAGGTGTTCGAGCTTCATCAATAAGAATTGAGTCAACCTCATCAATTATAGCATAATGGAACCCCCTTTGAGTTTTTTTAGAAAAATCATAAACCATATTGTCTTTAAGATAGTCAAACCCAAACTCATTATTAGTTCCATAGGTAATATCGGCATTATAGGCCTCTTTTCTAGAACATGGCTTCAAAAAATCCTCTACTATTTTAAATCCACCTAACTTATCTCTCTCTAAATCGATATTCTCTCCTTGAGCAGAAAACTCAGAATCATATAAAAAAGATTGCTGATGATTGATACAAGCTGTAGAAATCCCAAGAAAATTAAATATCTGACCCATCCAAATTGTATCTCTTCTCGCTAAGTAATCATTAACTGTTATAATGTGAACCCCTTTTCCATCTAGAGCATTTAGGTAAGCAGGAAGAGTGGCCGAAAGAGTTTTTCCTTCTCCCGTTTTCATTTCAGCAATTTTACCCTGATGCAAAACGATACCCCCAATAATTTGAACATTATAATGTCTTTGCCCTAGAACCCTCCTTGATGCCTCTTTGACTAAAGCAAAAGCCTCTGGAAGAATATCTACTTCAGTCCCTATTTTCTTTTTAAGTTCTTCAGTTTTTTTAGGAAAATCCGAATCAGAAAGATTTTTAAATTCTACTTCAATCTGATTAATTTCGTCAATTATCGGTTGAAGATTTTTAATATATTTATCGTTCGGATCTCCAAATATCTTTTTCAAAAATAACATAATTATAACTTACCACCTAATCGTCCTAATGGCAAGAACCCGCAATCTGCAAGCTAAAATCTAACCAAAATTAAATCTTGCAAGGGGGGCTGCTTGCGAGGGGGTCAGACCTGTAGAAGTCAATTAATTCGTTGACTTCTACACTGCCCCCCTACGGCAGAGTTTCATTTAGATGCTGTGGGTCCTC
>JAJOKY010000019.1 GCA_021129615.1 Minisyncoccota bacterium
AAAAGAGGCAAAATGTCGGGGGGAAAGAACATACGAGGGTTCAACCCTCGTATGTTCAAAATTCCTCTTTTTCTCTTCCCTCCGCTCTCTCCTCTATACTCTCCCTCCCCTCCATTCCGTTCATAATGACAAAATAGAGAATCCAGAATTATGGGGGTAGAATAATAAGAAGGAAGGAGTCTTCTAAGTGAAGTGGTGGGAGTTATTGATTTTTGGCTTTATCTCTTTTTTTAAGCATTTTTGTGGTTACTTTAAATACTATTTTAGAGTTATCTATATCAATTCTTATTCTATCTCCACTCTTAACCTCTCCTGATATAATTTTTAGAGCCAAAGGATCAAGAACATCTTTTTGAATTACCCTTCTTAATGGCCTTGCTCCAAGAGCAGGGTCATATCCTTTTTCTGCCAATCTACCCTCTGCTAAGCTAGAGATATCAAGGATGATATTATTATTCTTCTTAAGAATTGCCCTAACTTTAGATATTTCAATATCTACAATCTTTCTAATTTCCGATTTTTTTAGATGATTAAAGATTATAATCTCATCTATTCTATTAAGGAGCTCTGGTCTAAAATTATCTTTTAGGGATTGCATCACCTCATTTTTTAAGTTCTCTTTTTCAAAAATACCCTCTTTGTCAGTTGAAAATCCGAGCCCACTCATCTTAACTATATGACTTGACCCTATATTTGATGTCATTATTAAAATAGCATTTTTAAATGAAACTTTTCTACCCTTAGAGTCGGTTAATTGGCCATCTTCTAAGACTTGAAGTAGTATATTAAAAATTTCGGGATGGGCTTTTTCTATTTCATCAAATAGAATAACACTATATGGATGTCTCCTTACTTTACTAGTGAGTTGCCCTCCCTCGTCATATCCGATATATCCCGGTGGTGATCCTATTATTTTTGAAACTGAATGCCTTTCCATATACTCAGACATATCTAATCTTATCATCGCAGCTTCATCATTGAAAAGAAATTGAGCTAAAGCTTTTGCGGTTTCGGTTTTACCAACTCCGGTTGGTCCCAAAAATAGAAATGATCCTAGTGGACGCTTTTCCTCTGATATACCTGCCCTAGATCTCCTTATAGCATTAGATATGGCGATAATCCCTTCTTCTTGTCCTATTATCTTTTTAGTTAATATCTCTTCCATTTTTTCAAGCTTTCTTATCTCTTCTTCTAAAAGACTAGTTACTGGAATCCCTGTCCATCTAGAAACTACCATTGCAATGTCCTCTTCAGTAACCTCCTCTCTAAGCATGGGTCGAGACTTTTGAATTTGAGCTAGTTTTCTCTCTGCTGATTTCAATAATTTTAGTAATTCTGGTATTTTGCCGTATTTTATTTCTGCAACTTTCTGTAGGTTAGCTTCTTGTCCAGCCCTTTCTGCTTCATGCTTTAATTCATCAATCTTATTCTTTGTTTCTTTAATTTTTTCTATTACATCCCTTTCAGCCCCCCACTTAGATTGGAGGGTATTTGCCTTCCCTTTTATTTCAGCAAGTTGACGAGATATTACCCTTAATCTTTTTTTAGATTCGTTATAATCTTCATTCTTTAGTGCCTCTTTTTCTATCTCTAATTTTTGCATCTCTCTTTTAAAATCTTCCAATTCAGTTGGCTCAGATTCTATTTCTAATCTTAAGTAGCTCATTGATTCATCCATAAGATCAACTGCCTTATCTGGAAGAAACCTATCATTTATATATCTAGCTGAAAGTTCAACTGCTTTCTTTAGGGCTAAGTCTTTAATCTTAACTCCATGATGAAGTTCATACCTCTCTTTAATTCCCCTAAGTATTGAGACAGTATCATCAACAGATGGCTCAGCAACAAAAATTGGCTGGAATCTCCTTTCAAGGGCTGCATCTTTTTCAATATATTTTTGATATTCTTTAATTGTTGTTGCTCCGATAGCTCTTAGTTGTCCTCTCGCTAGTGCTGGCTTAAGTAGGTTTGAGGCATCAATAGCACCCTCCGATCCACCAGCTCCAATTAGAGTGTGTAATTCATCAATGAATAATATATATTTATCTTTAACCTTATTTATCTCTCTTATAAATGCCTTCATCCTATCCTCAAATTCCCCACGATATTTCGTTCCAGCAACTAGCGCTCCAATGTCTAGTGCTATTATTTCTTTCCCTTTTAAACTTTCAGAAACATCTCCCTTAACTATTTTTTGGGCTAGTCCTTCAGCGATAGCTGTTTTCCCAACTCCAGCTTCACCAATTAAAACTGGATTATTTTTAGTCCTCCTACAAAGAATTTGAACTACTCTTTTAATCTCATTATCTCTCCCAATAACAGGGTCAAGTCTTCCCTCTTTAGCCGCCGTGATTAGATTATTAGAATATTTCTCAATAACTTGATATTTTGATTCTGGTTCTGGGTCAGTAATCTTCTCTCCTCCTCTTATCTCCATTAAATATTTCAAAACTGAATTATAGTTAAAAGCACTATGGTCCATAATCATAGGACCACCCCTCCCCGGTCTTAGCAAAGGTGCATTATCCATAATATTTTTTGCTCTACTTTTAACACTCAACAGGGCAAGAAAAAGATGCTCTATAGATATAAATTCATCACCCATTCTAATTGACTCTTCTTTAGCTCTATCAAGAACATTCGCCATATCTTGTGTTAAATAAAATTGACCAAACGACTTAGGTGATGATTTATGAGTAATTTTTTCTAGCTCCTGAAATACTTTCCTCTTAAGTTGCTCTATATCAACCCCCATTTGATGGAGTAATACCAGAACGATACTCTCTTGCTGGCTGAGCAAAGAATTTAAAAGATGGAGTGCATCTATCTGTTGTTGCCCTCTAGAGTGAACGCTATTTTGGGCTGATATTATGGCGTCTTGTGCCTTAGTTGTGAAATTTCCTTGCATATGCATATTTTTAAATCGGTGAATATATTAAATTAATTTTAATTGAGCCTAATGTTTTTTATTATACTAAAAAATCTGAAAAACTACCAGATTTTTTGACCAAGAGTAGTCTTGATAACCATCTCTCGATTCCCTCTCATCACTCTTAGCTCTATCTCATCATTGGGGTTATATCTTAAAATCACATCTGCCAAATGATTATCTTTATCAATCCTAACTTCATTAAAGTAGGTTATAATATCTCCTGGCCTTAGTCCAGCTTTTTCAGCCGCTGACCCAGGCTCTATAGATGGTCCATCTACTCCATCAACAATCCAAGCTCCGTAATTGACTGAAAGGTTTTTTCGCTCTTTAATTTTTTCATCAATCATCAAATATCTAATGCCTAAAAAAGGGAATACCAATTCTCCATAAGTTATAACACTCTCTATCATTCTTTCTGCTTTATTGATAGGAATACTAAACCCAATATTTTGTGCGTCTAAGGCGACAGCAGTATTTATCCCAACTACCTCTCCCCTAAGATTAAGAAGTGGCCCACCAGAATTACCCATATTAATAGCAGCATCAGTTTGAATTACATCCTCTAGGACTTGGACCATTCTTCCATCAGTCGCTGATATTGATCTACCTAGCCCAGAAATAACACCAACCGAAACAGTATTTCTAAATTCTCCAAGTGAGTTTCCTATCGCTATCACTGTTTGCCCTATTCTTATATCTGAAGAATCACCCATTTCTACTACTGGAAAAGTGTAGTCACTCTTTATTCTCATAATCGCCAAGTCTTGAGACGGATCTCTCGCTAAGACCTCAGCTTCAAATTTTTTACCATCATTAGTGAAAATGGTATACTCAGCATCTTTTTCTCTGACTACATGTCGGTTAGTTAAAACTAGCCCATCTTCTGAAATTATAAAGCCAGTCCCCCCTCCAATTTCTCTTCGTTTTATCCTATGTTCTCTATCGATATCCCTCTTAAAAAATGGATCTTCAAAAAACCAATCTAAGTCAAACGGAATTCGCCTTTCAATAATAGGGATGTCTTTTGAAACAACTATACTAACAACTGCTGGGGAAACATTTTCGACAACTCCGACAATCATATTTTCTCTAAAAATTAGCGGATTATAGGATACATCATCTTGGTCTTTATTTTCGTTTAATGTACCATTATCAGTTATTTTTTCTAATATAGTGGTATCCGTAAAATAGCCAGCTACGAAAAAGCCTAGCAAAAAAACACATATTACTATAAGCAATATAGTAATGTTGATAGCAATTGTTAATCTTTTTTTAATCATGATTTTATTAGTTCTTATGATAAAATACTATAAAAATATATATATGTCTAGTGGGGATAAAAGTTAGAATAATAAGAAAGAGTCGTAGCGGGGTCAGACCTGTAGAAGCCAACTAATTCGTTGACAGATTCTTCAAAAACTCTACTGGATTTTTTCCATTAATTCCTTAGTGGAATCGTTGATAATTGTAGTAATAAAGATATTCTGATAATTTATCTTCAAGGTGTTCTATAGAATCAAAAACCATATCTTCTAGTAGATCATTTTTCAGAGTTTTCCAGAATCTTTCTATCTTCCCATTGGTCTGTGGTCTATATGGTCTAGTATACCTATACTTGATACCCATCTCCATCATTAATCTTTCAAATGGATGTTGTTCTGGATGTTTTAAGTTTCTACCACCAAACTCAGCACCATTATCAGATAGTAATTCCTTGAATTATATCTTGTGTACTTGTTTAAAATAATTCAAGATTCTTATAGTGCTAAACATAATTGTTAGTGATTTGAGATTTGGAATAACTTCAATCTAGACTACTCTACTGGCATCATCAATGATTGCTATCAAGTATAACTTTTTTATACCCAAAACAATGTTTTTTCTAGATAATGGCAGTCAATGTGTGCTAAATCTCCAGCCTTTTCCCTTATTATCTTCCTCTTCTTCTCTTTCATCTTAGGTAATAATATATTTAAATTATGTCGCTTAAATATATTATACACACCTAATGGAGAGAGTGCAAGCTTTAGCTTAGCTTTAAGTAGTGAAGATATATCATACTTATTTAAACCAGTGCTCCTTAGCTCTATGACCTTATTCTCAATATATGGGAATGGTCGTCTAGACTTCCACTTTGGACCACGTTTTTGAGGCAGAAGGTCTAGATTGCTATTGCTTAGATCAAACCTGTTATAGTACTTAAAAAATGTCTGTCTATTAAGATTATGGAACTTGTAGAGGTCAGAGACAAACTTAAACTGAGGATGTTTCTTCTTTTTTATGAGTTTGTATTATTTGATTAAAAACTTTTGGTTTTTAATCTGAATTAAACTTAATGTTTAGTCATTTATTGTCTATTTCATATAGTTAATTGATTTAATTTATTAAATAATATTTATTATACCATTCTGTCAACGAATTAGTTAACTTCTATAAAACCCCGCTACGGCAGAATGACTAAGATACAGAAATCAAGAACTAAGATACAAGAACCAATTACCAATTAC
>JAJOKY010000025.1 GCA_021129615.1 Minisyncoccota bacterium
GAATGATAGAGGGGAGGGGTCAGAATGACGGAAGGAAGGAGAAAACTTCGAAGGATGAAATTAAAAGTAACCTACCGTAGGTTGCTTTTTTGGGTGTTTTTTTATTAAAGAAAACTAGCTATCTTGATTTCCTTAAGAGATCAATATCTCTTTGAAATCTTTTTGTCCTAGCCATTACGGGTATTCCATATAATTGCTCATCTGCTTTCGTCCATGAACTACCAGAATAATATCTCATAGCAGCAGTAAATTCATTGTGTTTATACGCCCCTCCATGTCTTCTTAAATACACGCCCGAAGCTAAAAAAGCATCATTAATAATCCAAGGATTAGCAGGCCTTCCTATAAGAGTCTTAACTTCATCCCTCACACCAAGCCATGTGGTCGGTATGAATTGAGCTGGACCCATTGCTCCACCCCATCCGACACCTGGTATCGGACAAGAAATTGGAGTTGTAAAAGTATCTTTCCCAAGCTCATTCGTAATTTTAAAAAGTGCAGAAAGGTCATTCCTTCTTGCTAATGGTGGTACAGCAATCCCTCTTGCAAAAATTTGACCAGTTCTAATGTGTTTTGATCTCCCTGATGTTTCATCAACTATATTACACCTGCCAACATTCTTCCTTACAAGAATATTTGATTCCTGTTGTAGTATAGATAAGAGAAAAGCTGGTCTTATTCCAGTTAATCCCTGGACCCATTTGGCAATATCATAAGCTTGCCCAAATGTAAGTTTTTTGATATCATCTGAGACTCCAGTAATCGGGAAAGCTCTCGCCCTAATTTCTGCTATCTGTTTTTCAAGCTCACTTATTTCTTGTTTTTGCTCAACCTCTTTCGCTTGAGTTTCTCTTAAAAGGCCTTCTTGCTCTTTTCGTATTTTCTCCTCTTGCACTGCTTGTTGTGCTCTAGTTTTAGCTATCTTTCTAGTCTCTCCTCTTTTTCCATCTAGAGAATCTTTCTCATTCTCTAAATTAACTTTAAGAACTGTTATATCCCCCAATAATTCTCTTGTACTAGTAGATAGTATCTTAAGCTTTAATGAATTATCAAAAAAATCACTAATATTCTCTTCCCCTAAAAATATCTCAACTGTAGATCTCTCTGTTTCTCTATGTATAACCCTTAAATTTCCCCCGAGCTTTTCTCTCAATTTCTTAATTTCTAAAATAGTTTTATTGATAGATGTTTCGGTTTCTTTAATTTCGCTAGTAAGGACTTGCACCTTGTTTAGAGCTTGTCTCTCTTGGGTCCTTAGTTGGGATATCCTTCTCTGAATAGATCTAACCTTATGTTGAAATTTTTCCCTATCAGCTTGAGTAATAGAAAGGTCTCTCTCTTGCTCTATCCTCTTTGCCTCTAGCTCTGCAAGTAGTTGTTTCAATTCATCCTGAGATTGGGTCTGAGCAAAAACTGAAATTACTCCAGTCAAAAGGAATCCAATCACTATAATTACGACAACTATTTTCTTAAAAGTTTTGGACATATTATGAGTCGTAAAATGTAAATTATATAGTATAAGATATTTTATTATTTAGTCTCATCTTCAACTTTTTCTTTTTCTTTCTTCTCTACTTTCGTAACTGCTTCAACATCTTCTTCTATTGGTTTGGTGGTCTCCTCTTCAGTCTCTATCGGAGTAACTAAAGCAATAATCTCATCAAGTTCCTTAAAGACCTCTACCTCATCTGGAATTTTAAGATCCCCAATTACTATCACATCGTCAAAAGTGACTAACTTACCTAAATCAACCTCAATGCTTTTCGGTAATTTTTGAGGAAGAGCTTTCACTTCAATTTCTAAAAAGTTTTTAACCAGAGTGCCACCAAGCTCCTTAATTGCTGGAGCCAATCCGATAAATTCTAGTGGAATTGAAACATCTACCTTACTGTCTAATTTAGGCTGATAGAAATCTATATGAATAACTTCCCCACTAATAGGATCTTTTTGGATATCCTGAATAAGGACAAGAAATTTTTTAGAATCATCAGAAGCCTCTAGGGATATAAGTGAGTTTTCTCCAGCCTCATCATATACACGAACAAAATCTTTTAAATCAACTTCTAGCTTTATATTCTCTACACCTGGACCATAAACTACTCCCAAAACTGAACCATCACTACTTTTATTACCCTCTCTTGTCTTATAAGATATTTTCATATATTTTAATTTGAAATAATAATGCACTGAACTGGACAAACATCAACAGCATCCTGATTACATCCAACCTCACTAACCTCTAATTCATACCCCTTCTCTTCGGGATTAAATATCGATTTTTTTAGTGTCACTAATCCATCATCAGATCTTTCCCAATTATCTGGACAGGAATAAACACAAGCGCCACAACCTATACATCTATCCCTATGGTGTATGATCTTAATCATATTCTATGATTTATAATATCAACTAACAAAAAAAAATCAAGCCCTCTTAGGGTCTTTATAGGATAGAAATATAAAATACGAACCACATCAATTAAGCAGAGATATTTTTTCTTAGGATATCTACTTAGATAATAGAGAAAATACTATCTTTTGATCATTATGCTTCTCTTATAGAGGTCTATATTATCAAGGACAGCTCCTGTCCCCTTGGCTACACAAGATAAAGGGTCATCAGCTATAAAGCAAGGGACGCCTATACTTTGTGATATTAAAATATCTATATTCTTTAGCAAAGCCCCACCACCTGCAACAACCATACCCTTATCCATAATATCAGCCGATAGCTCTGGTGGAGTATCCCTTAATACTTGCCTAATCGTTTTTATTATCTCCTCTAGTGTTTCAGTAATAGCCTCATTAATTTCATTAGATTTTATAGTAATATTCTTTGGTAAGCCTAAAACTAAGTCTCTTCCTCGTATCTCCATACTGCACTCTTCTGTTTCTGGGATAGCTGTTCCTATGGTTTTTTTTATTTCTTCAGCGGTTTGTGTCCCTATCGCAAGTTTATGTTTGTCTTTGATATATTTAGATATTGCTAAATCAATCTTATCTCCTGCTATTCTTAGTGAGCTATATGTTACCATCCCGCCTAATGAAATTACTGCAATTTCAGAAGTCCCACCACCAATATCAATTATCATATGCCCAGAACAAGAATTTATCGGTATGCCAGCACCAATCGCAGCTAAAATCGGCTCTTTGGTCAAATAAACAGACTTAGCTCCAGCAAGGGTAGCAGCTTCAATAACTGCTCTTTTTTCTGTAGATGTGATGCCAGCCGGGACACCAATAACTATCTCTGGCTTAAAAAACTTAAAATGGCCTGAGATTTTTTGAATAAAATATCTAATCATCACCTCAGTTATCTTATACTCAGCTATCACCCCGTCTTTAAGTGGGCGATAAACTTTTATGGTATCTGGTGTCCTTCCAATCATCTCTTTAGCTTCATTACCGATTGCTATTACCCTATTTTCTGTAACCGAAACAGCAACAACAGATGGCTCTTTTATAATAACCCCTTTACCCGGAACAAGAACTAAAGAATTACAAGTGCCAAGATCAATTCCTATTTTTTTTACAAACATTACTGATTAATTTTAAAATTCAAAAGTTAAAAATTACTATTTTTATATAAGTCTAATCTCTATACATCTACCCGTTTGATGGAGGCACCAAGATTAATCAGTCTCTCTTCTATCCTCTCATAGCCTCTGTCAATTTGTGATATATTCTTGATAATACTTGTCCCATCAGCAATCAATCCAGCAATAATTAAAGCAGCTCCACTTCTAAGGTCCAGTGGTCCAACTTCAGTTCCATATAATTTCGTTGGCCCACTTATTACTGCTCTATGTGGATCGCAAATTATTATTTCAGCTCCCATTTTGTTAAGTTCTCCTAGATATTTAAGTCTTCCATCATAGAGTGGGTCTTGTATCAGCGTAAGCCCCTCTGTTTGAGTTGCAAGAACTCCAAAAATAGATTGAAGGTCTGTCGCTATCCCCGGATGAGGGAGAGCTTGAACCTTACTCATTTTCATTTTTTGTGATGCCTTAATAATAACAGATGTCTCTCCCCTCCTTTCAATTCCTGCACCAAAAAGCGACAGTTTTTTAAAAAATAATTCTAGGTGTCTGATTGGAACATTATTTACTTGAATTTCACCGTTAACTGCAAGACCCATTAATATATAGGTTCCTGCTTCAATATAGTCATAAGGAACCAGATATTCAACTCCCCCTAACTTCTCTTTGCCTATTATTTCAATGGTATGAGTTCCAGCTCCCTTGATATCTACTCCCATTTTTAGAAGAAGTTTGCTCAATTCTTGAATATGTGGTTCACAAGCAGCCATCTTAATTATTGTTTTATAGGGAGAAAGAGCGGCGGCCATCATAATATTCTCAGTAGCAGTCACAGAAAATTCATCAAGAACCACCTCTCTCTCTTTTGTATTAGGATTAGCCTTGAGTGAGTAGACATTCGTCTTTTCGGAGTACTTATAGGTTCCCTCTTTTGCCGTTTCTCCAGTTTGAAAAATATCAATATCTGCCCCGAGATCTCTAAAGCCATTTAGATGGGTATCAACAGACCTAGTCCCAATTATACAACCCCCAGGATGATTCATTTCTACAGCCCCATAGCGAGCAAAGAGAGGGCCTAGCATTAAAATTGAAGATCTCATTTTTGCTATTAATGATCTATCTAGTCTCTTGGGATCAATATCCCTGGCAACTATCTTGACCTTATTTTCTTCAATCCAAGAAACCTCAGCTCCTAATTTCTCAATAAGATTTATCATTTTAAATACATCCTCAATTAAGGGAATATTTCCAATAATACATGGCTCTGCTGTCAAAAGAGTTGCTGCTAATATCGGCGTTGTTGCATTTTTAGAACCCCTGACATCTATTTCTCCCCCTAATGTTTTTCCTCCCTCTATAATAAATTTTTGAGACATAGTTTTATCTAACTTAATAAAAAATATTATTCTATCTATTCTAAAGTTAGTCTATCTTATAAGATAAAAATTATCAAGAAGAGGGCTTATGTTGTCATTCCTCTAAAAATTAAGAAATTAGCTAGCTTTTACAATCCCCCTCTCTCCCTCCACTCTTTCTTTCCTATTTGGTTGTTGTTTCTTGTCTCTTGGTTGTTAATTACTCCTCCTCTCCGTCACTCTGAATGAGAAACAAAAAAAGGAGCTAAGCTCCTTTTTTTTAAAAAAATTATCTCTTTTTCCACTGAGGAGCTCTTCGGGCTCTTTTAAGTCCAAACTTCTTACGCTCTCTCTTCCTCGGATCTCTTGTAAGGAACCCGGCACCTCTTAACTTTTTCTTAAACTCAGGATCAATAGCTACTAAAATTCTAGATATACCATGTCTTACAGCTTCAGATTGAGAGCTAATCCCTCCCCCCTTAACTCTAACTACGACTCTTACTT
>JAJOKY010000013.1 GCA_021129615.1 Minisyncoccota bacterium
CACTAAAAGACTCTATCTTGCCAGACGCTTTTTTTATTTGCATATATTTTTATCTTTTTAATCAGAATATAATAGATTATAACCATAAATCAGAAAAAAGAAAAGAATAAACTGAAGCCCTAATGAATTTTATTGATGTTAAAATAGACAAAAAGAAATCTTACGGGGAGGGTCTGCCCTCTCCCGCAAGATTTGTTTTTATTTTTTAAAATAATACAACTCTTTTTTACTCATAATTATCTCATCTTTTTCAGACTTTTCGTGGTCATATCCTAATAAGTGAAGTATGCCATGTATCAAAACTTTTTTTATTCCATCTATTTCTTCTTTATTATCTATCTTAATTGCTGAGGGACAAATAATAATTTCACCAATAAAATTGATACCAGTTCTCTCAAGTCCAGTCCCATCGTGAGGGAAAGAAAGGATATCAGTTACTCTATCTTTTTTTCTATATTTTCTATTGATAGCTCTCATCTCCTCCTCTTTGATAAAGGCTATTGAAACCTCAGCACTTAAAAACCCCTCTTCCATTAGAATAGGGGTCACGGTGTCTTTAACTAATTTATTGTCAATTTTAAAAAAAGATTGGTTAGATATCAAAATTTCTGGACTCATAGAAGGAGAATTTTATTAACTATTTTTCTAGCCTCCGATCCATCTGCTCGACCCTTAATTAGAGGCATTATCTTCGGCATCACATTTCCAATGTTTCTGTCTTTTTTATCTATACTCGCAATTGCAGTCTCAATTATATTAGAAAGCTCTTCTGTTGATATCTGCTCTGGTAGATATTTTGATAATAATAATTGTTCTTCTTTCTCTTTCTTAGCAAGATCTTCCCTTCCGCCTTTTTCAAACTCTCTTATCGATTCTCTCCTTTTTTTTAACTCTAAGGCAATAATAGCCTCTACCTCTTGCTGAGTTAAAGCACTAGCTAGCTCTAATTTATCACCTGAAATCCCATTTTTAGAGTGGGTATATCTTTTACTTCTCTCTCTGTTTTGTAATTCAGCAATTAACATTCGTAAAACAGAGGTCTCTATCTTTTCTCTATTCTTCACTGACTTAATCAAATCTTTGCGAATCCTATCTATTAAATTCACCATATCGGCTCTTAATTAACCCTAGTTTGTCTTTCTTAGTATACTCTTCTTTAACCCGTAACTTTCTTAACGCAATTTTTTTCTTTGATTTATCGCTTAAAGGTCTTACAAAAAACCTCCTCCTGCGAGCTTCTATTAAAATTCCACTCTTTTTGACTGCTTTTGTAAATCTTCTAATCAAACCTTGCGCACTTTCTCTTTCCTGTTTTTTAACTTCTAATGGCATCTGTTTTTTTTATCTTATTTTTTAATTATTTTAATTATTTCAACCGAAATGCTAAAATTAATCTATTTTTATGGCATTCCTATAATGTCTCTATCTTTAGCATTTTTCCAGCCACCAAGCAAGTGAAAGTGGATATGGAAAACCTCCTGACCTCCTCCTTTGCCGACATTAATAGCCACCTTGTATCCACTCTTATCAATCCCCTGCTCTCGAGCAATCTTTTTAATAATAAGAAAGATATCTCCAATTAGCTCGCTATCTTCTGGTAAGAGATAATCGATTGATTCAATATGCTTCTTGGGGACTGCTAATAGATGAATTGGCGCCGATGGTTTGATGGTTTTAAAAACTATCACCTTATCATCTTCGTATAAGATATCAGCAGGAACTTTTTTTTCAATTATTTTACAAAAAATACACTCCATAATCAACTCTTTAGTTGTCTTTTAATCTCCATTACTATATCTTTTATCTCAATTGTTTTCTGTTCCCCAGTGTCCATATCTTTAATTATTGCTGAATTATTTAGAGCTTCAGTCTGTCCAATTATTATTGCCACCTTACATCCAATTCGAGAGGCTCTTGTCATTTGAGTTTTTAGAGAATCCTTTCCAAAAGACTCACTAGTCGCTACTTTATGCTTCCTCAGTTCTCCCATCAATTTTAGGCTTTTTCTTTTTCCGATATCACCAAGTTGAGCAAGAAAAACTCTATTCTTCTGTTTTTTATTATCGGTATAGTTTATCTGTTTCATCAGTTCAGCTATCCTTTCAACCCCAAAAGAGACACCAACTGCTGGAGTATCCTTCCCTCCAAGATTCTTTACCAATTTATCATACCTACCACCACCACCCAATGCTAAAGTTTTTTCATTCTCTTTCAGTGTGGAAAATTCAAAAACAGTTCTAGTATAATAATCTAATCCACGAACTAAATGTGGATTTAGTTGATAGGATACCTCCATCTCATCAAGATATTCTAGGGTTTTTTTAAAGTGAGAATGGCAATCTGGGCAAAGGTGATCCATTATTTGAGGAGCTCCATCTATAATCTCTTTACATTTTTGATTCTTACAATCAAGAACTCTTAGTGGATTATCTTTAGTCCTTTTTTTACAATCAGAACAAAGGGCTTCCGATTTAGACTTAAGGTATCGAACAAGTATTCGTCTATATGCTGGGCGACATTCCTTATCTCCTATGCTATTTATTTCTAGAGAAATAGCAATATTGAGATCGCTAAAAAAGCCACAAGCAATCTGTATTATCTGAGCATCATAGACTGGATGGTCTTCACCAATAGTCTCAAAACCAAATTGCCAAAACTGACGATACCTTCCAGACTGAGGGCGTTCATATCTGAAAAATGGACCCATATAATAGAGTTTAACTGGTTGAGGATAAGAGAACATACCATGCTCAATATAGGCACGAACAACTGAAGCTGTTCCTTCGGGCCTTAGTGCTAAGCAATCTCCACCTTTAGTCTTTAGGGTATACATCTCTTTTTGGATAATGTCTGTAATAAGACCAACCCCCTTATTAAATAGCTCGCAATCTTCTAAAATTGGTGTATCTATTTTATTAAAACTATAAAATTCTGCAATCTCCTTAACCTTATCAGATATTTTCTCAAAACATCTTTGGTCAAATCCCAATATGTCATGCATCCCAGTTGGTTTTTGAAATTTTAATTTTTTCATATTAAAAATTTGGAGTTTTTATCTTTTTTATTCTATTAAATGGAAAGGCACGAACTATCACTCTGCCAACTATATTTTCTCTTGATAAAGCCCCCCACCTTCTAGAATCAAATGAAGACTTTCTGTTATCGCCCATAACAAAAAATTCATCTTCTCTAAGTGTCATCTCTATATTATGAATAAGGGGTCCGCTGGCATAAAGATATTCAGACTCATCAAGAATGATGGTATTGCTATCTATAATTATCTTAATAATATCATTTTTTATAATAATAGTCTCCCCTGGAAGTCCAATGATTCTCTTTATATGATTAACGGATGGATTGTTTGGATATTTGAAGACGATGACCTCACCTCTCTCAGGATCGCCAAATCTATGAGATACTTCTTCAACGATTAAATAGTCATTATCACTAAAATTTGGCTCCATAGACTGCCCATTAACTATAAATGGCTGGAATAAAAAATAACGAATTGGAACAACTATTATTAAAGCAATCGCAATAACCTTAGCAATCTCCCACAAAAATATTATTAAATTTTTCATATAATTATTCTACCAAAGTTTTAATTTTTTGCAAGGCAACTAAGTTGGATCGACTATTCATTATAATTATTATCTTGTTTTCAGAAATCTTAACTTGAATACAATGAATAATAGCTGTAAGGTGAAAATATAAGAATAGGTTTTAAAATTAGAGTAATAGATATAGAATTTATCCAAATAAAAGACTATGAATAAAATAATAATAATTGGATTAGGAAATCCTGGTAAAAAATATGAGAACACCCCCCATAATGCTGGGTTTAGTGCTTTAGATTTATTTATAGAAAAAAATAGTCTTCCCACCTTCTCCCTTGTTAAAAAACTTCAATCTGAAATATCAGAAGCTATGATAGGTGGAATAAAAGTAATACTAGTAAAGCCATTGACCTTTATGAACCTATCGGGGACGGCTATAAAAAAAGTGCTAAGTGAAATTAAGCCCCAATCAGAAAGTTTAATAAAATTAAAAATAATAGTTATTCATGATGATATAGATATACCAATAGGAGATATAAAAATATCAGAAAATAGGGGTGCTGCTGGACATAAGGGAGTCCTCTCTATTATAAAAGAACTGGGAACTAAAGATTTTACTAGAGTTAGAATTGGAATTCTTCCTGATAAAAAATATACAACAACTGATATTTTTGTTCTAAGAAGATTACCAGAAAAAGAGAAAAATCTTCTTAAAAAAGGTGTTCAATCTGCTGTTTCAGAGATAGAGAGACTCACTAACAAGAAATGATAATTCTCTATTATCGGGCTATAATATAAGAAATAGAGAGGATTTAGTTTATTAAAAAAATAGAATATAGGGAGGTGAAAAAATGAAGGAAAAAATGCAAAAAAATTTGACGACTACTTTATTCAGATAGTCGTTAATGGAGTTTAGATACATAAAAAAATAAGGTATCAAAAATTCACCACGAAGGTGGTGAAAAAAATAACAAAACTAAAACGATAATCTCTCTAGATCGTTTTGGTTTTTTTATAGCCGCCTATCTTGATGAGTTTTAAGAAGAGGATGTAAAAATAGGAAGAATTGTCTCCTTAAATAATTTGCTTTTTTTTTCAATAAAAGTTATTTTTTATATATGAAACTAATAATTGTAGAGAGCCCTACTAAATCAAAAACAATCCAAAAATTTCTTAATAAGGGGTATGAGGTTATATCCTCTTATGGGCATGTTCGCGATTTACCAAAAAAGAAGATTGGCATTGATATCAAAAATAATTTTAAACCAGAGTATACTATTTCTGGTGATAAGAAAAATATATCAAAAATAAAAAATTTAGTAAAAAGAGCCGATAAAGTTCTTATAGCAACAGACCCAGATAGAGAAGGTGAAGCGATAGGCTGGCATCTGAGCAAACTATTAGGTCTTTCAAAAGAAAAATATGAAAGGATCGTTTTTAATGAGATCACTGAAAAAGCGATTAAGAGATCACTATTAACCCCCAGGGGACTCGATATGGACTTAGTTGATGCTCAACAGGCCAGAAGAATTCTAGACAGGGTAGTTGGATATAAACTCTCTCCATTTCTTTGGAAAAAAGTGGCTCGTGGACTTTCAGCTGGTAGAGTTCAGTCAGTGGCTTTAAGATTTATAACAGACAGAGAAAGAGAGATAGAAAAATTTTTAAAAGAAGAATATTGGAGTATTGAAGCTGAAATGAAAAGAGAGTCTGAGGATTCTAATATAGTGGCACAGTTAATTAAAATAGACAATAAAAAAATTGATAAATTTTTTATTAAAAATAAGCAAAGCGCTGAAAAGATAAAAAAGAGGCTAGAAAA
>JAJOKY010000014.1 GCA_021129615.1 Minisyncoccota bacterium
TATTTTGTCATTTTTTATTTTACTTTATATTGCGCTAGTTAATAAATTTTTATCTACAAAGCTGCGGGACTAGGATTCGAACCTAGATACCATGCTCCAGAGGCATGTGTCCTACCATTAGACGATCCCGCAACTTTAGAGAAAAAATTAAAACTTAACTAGAATATTTTTATATTACCATAATAAGCCTGAAACCTGAAATAAAGAAACGCGTAGCATAGTCTTCTAAAAGTTAACTAATTCGTTGATAGTTTCTTATAACTCCCGAAAACATAACTTTTATAGTTTTTCTATGTGTTGTCTTTCCTCTCCCCTCCATCATCCTGAATCAAGATTTTTATCACAGCTGAAGGATCTCGGAGAATCAGAATTCAGAAAGAAAGAATTCGGAGTTGCTGAGATTCTTCGCTTACGTTCAGGATAACGGAGAGAAATGAAAGACTAACAGAAAAAAGAAGAGAAAAACCAAAAATGCCTAAACCCTGTGCAAAAGTGATGCATCCCCTTTTTCTTCCGTCCCCTTTCTCTTCCTATTTTGAAGGTGAATATGGAATTAAAGATATTTGTCTTAGTTTTCCTGTAGTTTTAGGGAGAAAGAGCATAATCAAAAAGATAAATACTATAGGTATCTCTCCTAAAGAAAAAAGCTTCTTCAGAAATCAGCGAAAAAAGTTTAAGAGACGATTAAAAAAATATAAATTTTGATAATTATTAATTAATTCAAAAGATTTTTAAATATTAAAAACTAATATTCTAAAAGAAAAAACCGACCAATAGTCGGTTTTTTTAGAAATAATAATTATTATTTTTTTCCTTCTTCTTTTTCTATCTCTCTTGTTACTTCTCTTTCAGATAGCTGAACATAGGCAACAGTAAAGGTAATTATAAGTAGCGCAGACAATAGAGCCCAAATAAAGTCAATTGCTAGGGCTGTATAAGTTGCTCCACCAATATGTATTAAGCTAGAAACTACGGATAAGACTACTATTGGAAGCAAGAACAAAAGATGAAGCCCAAAAACTCTCCACCAATTTCCTTTCATTATATTCCAACTCTTCTTGAAGGAGTCAATTATTTTCTCGTTATTTAGCAAAATAGGATAGGTAGCAAAAATAAATTTATTAAAAAGGAATATTCCTGGGATAACTAAGAAAATCAACCCTATAGTTCCAATAATAGTATATATTATTGTTGCTATAATAACAAAAATAAACTTTTTGAGCGATAAGTTTATTGCCTCAGAAATAGAGATATTTCCATTAATAGCATCATAAGACAGCTTAGTAATAACCAGAGCTAAAAATATTGAGACTAGTGCGAACCAAAAAATATTTAAGTTAAAAGTTGGTATTTTTGGAGTATAAACATTAATGTAAACATAAAGACAAGTAATGACTGCATAAAGAACAGAAAATGCTAAGATAATTTTATTTTTTATAATTATCTCAAACCCCTGACTAATTGACTGAAAAACTTTAAGTTTCATTTTTTATTTTATTATAATAATAATTATATTATAGCAGAAAAAAATAATTATACAATAAAGCATATCCGTCAAGTATAATAGGTTGACATCATCTTTGGAGCTGATAATATGCCATATGGGAAATTATATTATTTTAGGGGTTATTCAAGGAATTTTTGAGTGGCTTCCAATATCTAGCCAGGGGATAGTAGCAATAGCTAGTCTTTTTTTAGTAGAATATTTTAAGCCGATAGACATTGCTCTTTTTATCCACCTAGGAACTGTTTTTGCGACTCTAATCTATTTTAGAAGAGAGTGGCAAAGAGTTTTATTATTAAAAGATCTAGAGTTGCTTCGTTTTTTGGTGATAGCAACTATGGTATCTGGAATTATAGGCCTTCCTCTCTATTATTTTATTAGAAATATGGCTGTGGGAAGTAGCTTATTGGTAATTACTGGAATCGGTCTCCTCTTTACAGCCTACTTCCAGAAAAAAGGTCAAAAGCTAGCACTAGGATCTAATAAGTTAGGGGTAGTTGTTGGACTTTTGCAAGGATTTTCAGTTATTCCTGGTTTTTCACGATCAGGAGCAACTATCTTTGGGTTGAGTTTAGGAAAGTCAGATCCTACTGAAATACTAAAAACCTCTTATATGTTATCAGTTCCAACAACTCTGATAATGACCTTTTATCTATTTCTAAAAACTCCCAATCTCGTTTTCCAAGCTTGGCCATCTTTGGTTTCTAGTTTTTTGGTTGGAATTATAACTCTCAGCTTTCTTATTAAATTTTCTAAAAAAATTGATTTTTTTAAATTTGCTATAATTTTTGCTATAATATGTTTTGTTGGGGCTGGGATAGGGCTCTTATTTTAATATCATTTTTTGAACAGAAGTAAGTGAAAATACTATCTATTATTTATGAAAAATATAAAAGAAAAACTTAAGGGTAAAAAAATAACAGTGATGGGTCTCGGTCTAAATAGAGGTGGACTTGGGGTGACTAAATTTTTAGCTGAGGCTGGGGCTAAAGTTTTAGTAACCGATCTAAAGACAGAAAAAGAGCTTTCTTCATCTCTTAAAAAATTAGAAGGATTTCCGATTAAATATAGATTGGGTGAACATAAAGAGGAGGATTTTAAAAGTGTAGATCTAATAATACAAAATCCAGGAGTTCCAAATAATTCTCGATATCTTTTGGTGGCTAAAAAAAATAAAATTCCAATAGAGACAGATATGGGAATATTTGTTCAATTATGCCCATCAAATAATATTATTGGAATTGCTGGAACCAAAGGGAAAAGTACAACAACTTCCCTTATACATCATCTATTCAAGTCTGCAGGCAGAGATGTTATTCTAGCCGGAAATATAGGAATATCAGTTTTTGATTCACTTTCTCTTATAAATAAAGATACGACTGTGATATTGGAGATCTCTTCTTGGCAGCTAGAGGGATTAAAACAACATCGCTTTGCTCCTCAAATAGGAGTACTTACAAATGTTTTACCAGATCACCTAGATCGTTATCGTGATTTTAAGGAATACAGTGAGGCGGAGCAATTGATTTATAAATATCAGGATAAAAATGATTTTCTGGTATTGAATAGAGATCAAAAAATCACATATCAAGCTGCAAAAAAAAGCAAGGCTAAGATTTTTTGGTTTAGTGATGGTAAGAAAATTAATCAAGGATGCTTCACTAAAGATGGTTCTATTTTTAGCAAGATTAATTCTGTTGAAAAAGAGATTATTAAAATAGATGAAATTCCTATCCTAGGAGGTCATAATCTTTCTAATGTTTTGGCGGCCTGTATACCAGCTCTAATTTATGGGATACTAGAAAAACAGATAAAAAAAGGCATCAAAAGTTTTAAGGGTTTGCCTCATCGTCTTGAGTTTATTAGAGATATCAGAGGAGTAAAGGCATATAATGATTCTGCTGCCACCACTCCTGAGGCCTGTTTGTTTGCTTTGAGCTCTTTTAGTAGTCCTATTATTTTAATTTTAGGAGGGAAAAATAAGAAGATGATATTCAGGGAATTAGTCAAAAAAATATCGGAAAACAAGAATATTAAAAAGATAATTCTTTTACAACATCCAAATTATGATGCCTCTGAAGATATCCTAAAAGAGGTAGAGAAATTAAAAATTGAAGATAGTGTAATTATAAGTCCAGGAATGGAACAAGCAGTTAAGGTCGCCTCTAGCCTATCAAAAAAAGGAGATATTATTGTTCTTTCACCAGCAGCAGCGAGCTTTGGTATGTTTGTTAATGAGTTTGATAGAGGGAGGCAATTTATAAAAGCAATTAAAAAAATATGAGAAGAGTAAAAAAAATAATTAGAAAAATTGTACCTGAAAAATTAATTTTGGTTTTTTGGCACTTTCCGCAATCATTTTTAGCCGCTTTAATAAATGGCTTCCCTGCTAGAAAGTTAACTGTTATCGGTGTAGCTGGAACAAAGGGCAAGACGACTACAGCTTATCTGTTGAGTCAGGTTTTAGAAGGAACTGGAAAGAAAGTAGCTATGATTAGCACTGCTTTTGTGAAGATAGGAGAAGAAGAAGAGTTGAATAATATAAAGATGACAACGCCATCTCCATTTTTTTTGCAGGGATTTATTAAGAAAGCAGTGGAAGTTGGTTGTAAGTATCTGGTGCTTGAAACCTCTTCTCACGCCTTGGTACAACATAGAACCCTAGGGATTCCATTTAAAACTGTTGTTTTAACTAATATGATGCCAGACCACCTTGAGTATCATCAAACAAAAGAAGAGTATTCTGACTCTCATCTAAAAATGATTAAGCCTCAATTAAAATATTTAGTTATTAATGGGGATGATCCGAATCTGTCTGGCTTTTTAAAGACACAGAGTTATCTTGCGAAAAAGATAACCTTTGGGGTTGGTGATGAGAAAACTATTTCGGTAACAGATATTATTTTGAATTTTAAGGGGTCTATTTTTAATATTAAAACTGAGAAATTCTCAGATAAGATTAATTTATCTTTATTAGGAAAATTTAATATATATAATGCTTTAGCGACTATAGCAGTTGGGCTTTCTGAAAACATAGAATTAGATATAATAAAAAAGATATTAGTTGATGTTGGTGGAGTTCCGGGAAGAGTGGAGAGAATTGATTGTGGGCAGGAATATGAAGTTATCGTTGATTATGCTCACTCCCCAGATTCTCTAGTTAGTCTTTTTGATGGAGTGAGTTGTTTTAAAAAAAATAAAATCATTACTGTTTATGGGGCTTGTGGCGATAGAGACCCGAGAACTAGACCACTAATGGGGCAAGTAATTGAAAAAAATTCAGACTATATTATCATTACTAATGATGATCCATACACCGAAGATCCAAATAAGATTGCTGATGATCTTTTGTCTGGGATTAAAATAAAGAAAGAGGGGGAGAGTCTATGGAAAATTTTTGATAGAAAATTGGCTATAGAAAAAGCCATTTCTATAGCTGAAAGAGATGACTTAGTTTTAATCTTAGGGAAAGGAGCTGAGCAATGGCAAATTTTTAAGGATAAAAAAATCCCATGGGACGATAGAGAGATTGTGAGAGAAGCTATAAAGAAGAAGAGTAAAGATTAAGAC
>JAJOKY010000017.1 GCA_021129615.1 Minisyncoccota bacterium
AAGTTCTTCAATTTTTTAGAAACCACCTTCAAAGAGAGGATTTTATTGAAGTAGAAACACCAATTCTTACTAAATCTACACCGGAAGGGGCGCGAGACTTTTTAGTTCCCTCAAGGTTTTTAGCTGGAGAATTTTATGCACTACCACAAAGCCCTCAACAATACAAACAGTTATTGATGGTAGCTGGATTAGAAAGATATTTTCAGATTGCTCGTTGTTTTAGGGACGAAAACTCAAGAGCTAATCGTCAAGCTGAATTTACACAATTAGATATTGAGACCTCTTTTATGAGCCAAGAGGAGATAATGGAATCTGTTGAAAGGCTCGTTATTGAAACAATTAAAGCTATATTTCCAGAAAAAATAATAGCAAAAAAACCATTTCCGATAATGACTTATAAGGAGGCGATGGAAAAGTATAAAAGTGATAAGCCAGACATTAGAAAAGATAAAGATGAATTAGCTTTTCTTTGGGTTATAAATTTTCCAATGTTTGAATGGTCAGAGAATGATAAGAGGTGGAGTGCAATGCATCATCCCTTCACTAGGCCAATAGGGGATGATATCGAAAAATTAAAAAAAGACCCTGGCGCTATTCAGGCGATACAATACGACCTTGTTCTTAATGGAGAAGAGATAGCTGGGGGGAGTTTAAGGTCTTATAAAAAAGATGTTCTTGAGGCTGTTTTTGAGATTATGGGACATAAAAAAGACGATATCAGAGAAAAATTTGGACATCTTCTAGATGCTTTTGATTATGGAGTTCCTCCACATGGAGGGATAGCTTTTGGTTTTGATCGTTTTATATCAATTTTATTGGGTGAAAAAAATATTAGAGAGGTTGTAGCTTTTCCTAAGTCTGGTGAATCAAGAGATCTTATGATGAATGCTCCATCAAAAATTGATAATATTCAGCTCAATGAACTAAATTTAAAAGTGATAAAAAATGAAAAGAAAACAGAAGAGAAATAGACAATTATTAATAGTAGTTTTAATAATTTTTCTATTATCAGTTGGGACAATTTATTCTTTTTTTAGAATTAGAAAACTAGAGCAACAAAAAGAAAGTATTGGAATAATTATTAGTGAAATTACTCCAGAAATTGAATTTTATCGCTCTCTTACCCCTATAAGAAGATTAGATATTCCATTCCCACCAATAAGGGCTAGCGCATCTTTGGTCGCTATAATGAGCGACGATAGGAACAAATTTTTATTTGAAGAAAATAGTGATGTAGTTTTACCGATTGCCAGTATTGCTAAGTTAATGACTGCAATTATCGCCATTGAACAATATAATCTTGATGATGAGCTCTTAATTAGTGAAGGGGCTTTTTTAAAAGACTTACATAGACCAAATAATCTTTTTCCTGGTGAGACATATAGCGTTAGAAGTCTTCTTTATGCGAGCTTGATTGAGTCAAGCAATAGTGCGGCTCAATCCCTAGCTGAGGGTAAAACTTTTTTAGATTTCAACAGTAAAGAAACCTCATTCATTAATAAAATGAATGAAAGGGCTAGGTCTTTGGGGATGAGAAATACTCGCTTTTCTAATCCTACAGGACTAGACCCACTCATAGCTGGGAGTCCTATTAATCAATCATCAGCTAGAGATCTATTGATTTTAGCAAGATATCTATTGAACCATCCACTAATTTTAGAGATATTATCTATGAAAAGTCATACTTTAATGTCCGCTGATGGGATGATTAAATATGAAGTTATAAGTACAAATGAATTTCTTGGAAAAAGAGACGATATAATTGGTGGAAAGACTGGCCGAACAGTTAGGGCTGGAGGTAGTTTTTTTGGGCTCTTTAAGAGAGGGACAAGCTATATTTTTACGATTATTCTTAATTCTAGGGATAGATTTAGTGAAACTGAAAAAATGTTGGAATGGATTGAGGAAGCCTATTATTGGGGGGATGATAGCAACATAAAATATTAAAATAACCTATGTCTATATATCTAAATTCAGAAGGACTTATAAAGGTATTTATATTGGGTATTTTAGGGTTTTTAATAGCGCTTATACTTGCTCCAGTTATAACTAATTTTTTATATAAAAATAGGCTCTGGAAAAAGAGGGGAAAAGAGAGTGCAATAGACGGGAAGGCAATCCCTGTTTTTTTAAAATACCATTCTAAAAACGAGGTAAGCGTCCCTAGGATGGGTGGCTTGATAATTTGGATAACAGTTCTTTTCCTTTCTTTTTTCTTTTTTATAATTTCAGAAATTACCAACATCCAGTGGCTTGATAGATTAAATTTTCTTAGTAGAGGGCAGACATGGCTCCCCCTCTTTGCTCTTGTTGTGGCCTCGATTATTGGCCTCTTTGATGATCTACTACAAACTGTTGTGATATCTGAAAAAAACAGACTATATGGATTATATGGAAAAATAAAAGAGAAATTGGGAGATGGGCTTCCGTTAAGATACAGGATTATTTTAGTTAGTTTTATCGGCCTAGTTGGTGGCCTCTGGTTCTATTATAGGTTGGGAGCAATAATGATAAGCGTTCCCTTTGTTGGACCCATTTTCATTGGAATTTTCTATATTCCACTTTTTATGCTAGTTATGGTAGCCACCTATAGTGGGGGAGTGATAGATGGGATTGATGGTCTTTCAGGGGGTACCTTTGCATCTATATTTGGAGCCTATACAGTAATTGCCCTATATCAACAACAGTTCAATTTAGCTGCTTTTTCTGCTGTTACGATGGGGGCTATATTAGCCTTTCTCTGGTTTAACATTCCACCAGCTCGTTTCTATATGTCAGAAACTGGGATAATTGGTCTATGCGCGGCACTAACAACTATTGCTTTTTTGACAGATTCTATTTTAGTTTTGCCAATAATAGCATTTTTACTTGTTATCTCTTCTGGATCAGTAATCATTCAACTACTATCTAAGAAATACCTAAAGAAAAAGATATTTTTAGCAGCTCCAATTCATCATCACTTTGAAGCGATAGGATGGTCTCAGGCTAAAATAACAATGAGATTTTGGATAGTTGGATTAATTTGCGCAATCATTGGAGTCACAATAAAGCTAATTTAGGGTTGTGATTCGAGTTCTGGACTCTAAGTTGAAAAACTCATAAATAGATAATTTGATTAATCATACTTTTTGGGGTTTAATAAAAATAAGGTAGTACATTAAAAATAAGGAGGAGATTTTTTTGAAAAAGAATGGTCAATTTAACAGAATAATTTGGTATATAAAAGAGGAGAGGTTATCAAGAGGAATTTCAGTATATAGTCTTGGTGTTATGCCCAGAAACACATCAGCTCTTACTTTTGATGATTTTTTGAATGATGAACTAATGTTTACTAAAGAGGGATATGGCCTTTGGTTTAAACTTAGCTCTTCGGAAATAAAAAAAGAGATAAATACTATTATTCAAAAAATTAAAGAAGAAAGGGGGGAGCTCCCTTGAAGGAACCATATATTTTTCAAAGTGGTAAAAGAAAAGGAGTATCTTTAGAGGTTTTAATGTTCAGGGATTATTCCTTTCTGATTTGGTTTTTTAAAAAACTAAACCAGAACAAATCACAGACAAAAAATCGATTACACACTCATCTTGAGTGGTTAATTAAGAAAGGGGAAAGCAGGGCAACAAAAGTTATTTGCCCTATATGCTACAAAAAAAATATCTCTATGTTTTTTGTAGCCCATCATAGGGATGGGATAATACCTGGGATACAGCTTTTTTCATGCAATAACGATAGTTGTATCCAGAAGATAAAACATAATAATTTATCGAATTATCCTCTAAAATTTTCTACCTTCCTTCGGTTCAAAGGAAGAGATAGGAAAATAATAGAAAAAATGTTTAAAAAGGTTTTCCTTGGGGGAGATAAAGTTTCTAAAGAAAAAGCATTCTCCCTATTTAAAGAGTAATTGTTATAATCACTACTTTGTAGTGGTTTTTTTTCGCTTAAAAGTGTGATATTCTTAAACAAGAAATCAATTACCTTATAAGAACTAAAACCATTTAAGATATATTATAAATTATGATAAAAGACAGTGATTTAAGGGTTGAAAATTATACTTTACTAATAACTATTGGAGTATTGCTAGTAATTGGATTAATAGCAATAACAAGTGTTTCTAGTATAATTTCTCAAGAAAAATTTGGCACACCACTTCATTTTATTATACGCCACTGTTTACATTTATTGGTTGGCCTATCTTTAGGTTATCTCGCCTATAAAATAGACTTAAATATTATTAGAAAGTGGTCTTCTTTTATATTTATAGCAAATATAATCCTCCTCTCTCTTGTTTTCATCCCTGGGATAGGTCTCTCTTTTGGTGGAGCCTATAGGTGGATTAATATCGGTCCATTTACAGCTCAACCAGCAGAATTTTTAAAGTTATCATTCATTATATTTTTTTCTGCTTGGATATCTAGGATAGACAGCAGTAGAAACCTAAGGAAAAAAAAGAAGAAAAGTATTAAGGATTTTCAATCAGGTATTATATGTGGTTTCTTTTTTATTGCCTCTCTCTTTATATTGTATCTACAACCAGATATTAGCAGTCTTGCAGTCTTATTTTCCATAGCTTTAATAATATATTTTTTCTCTAATGCTCCAATCTGGCACACTTTGTTAATTTTTGGGATAGGTGTTGTTACTATGGGGGCAATATTAAAAATAGCTCCTCATACTATCAACAGAATAATGGTTTTTCTTAATCCAGGGTTAGACCCGATGGGTATCGGTCTTCAGGTAAAGCAGGCCGCTATTGCCATTGGATCAGGCGGTCTTTTCGGCTTAGGTTTTGGTATGAGCAGGCAAAAGATAGGATTTCTTCCAGAAATTATGGGTGATTCAATTTTTGCTATTTTTGCAGAAGAAGCTGGGTTTATTGGTAGCTTTCTTCTCGTTGCCTTATTTACAGTTTTCTTATTTGTTGGGAT
>JAJOKY010000008.1 GCA_021129615.1 Minisyncoccota bacterium
ATATATTTGAAGACATTCACAAGTCCACTCATCTGCCACCTTAAAACTTGTATGATATCCGCCTATAGCGGGGACATTTCCTCCTAGCATTTTTATTTTAGATAAAAGATATCTGTAAAAATAACAAAAATCTTTTAATCTTTATTTACTATTATATCACAACTTATCACTATCCTCAAAAAAAGGACTTAATAATTGGGTATTTTTGTTTGATTTTTAGCCTATTAAGTGATATGCTCTTAAAATAATTAAGGATTAATACTCTTTATAAGTAAAATTACTCCTTACTGAGAACATCCTGTACTAAGAAAATACTATGATTATGTTTTTTAAGAAAAATAAAAATAAAGAGCCAGTTGACATTCAAGAGGTATTGTTGTCGTTTAAAAGATTATCTGAGAAGGTTGATAAGCTAAATGAGAAACTAGAGGACTTTGAGAAAAAAAGTCAATCTATGCTTCAAGGGGTTGGAGTTGTTAGATTTAATCCTTTTTCTGAGACTGGGAGTAACCAAAGTTTTTCCCTTGCCATTCTTGATAGGAAGAAAGACGGAGTTGTTATCACTAGCTTTTACTCTAGAGAAGGAAGTAATGTTTATGGTAAAACTATCAAAAATGGAGAGTCAGAGTATAGCCTTTCAGAAGAAGAGCAGAAAGCGATAACTTTAGCCACCAAAATAGATATAAAAAAGGAAAAAAATGGAAAATAGCAAAAATATTATAGAACGACCCCCAGTTGTTGTCGTGATGGGTCATGTTGATCATGGAAAATCTTCAATTCTGGAGGCTATTAAGGACTTTAAAATTACAAAAAAAGAGGCTGGAGGCATCACTCAGCACATTGGAGCCTATGAAATTGAGCATAAGTCTAAGAAAATTACCTTCCTAGACACTCCCGGACATGAAGCATTTTCGGCGATGAGATCCCGAGGGGCTAGAGTTGCTGATATCACAGTTCTTGTTGTTGCAGCTGATGATGGGGTAAAAACTCAAACTAAAGAAGCTATAGCTCATGCAAAAAAAGCAGGAACTCCAATTATTGTTGCAATAAATAAGATAGATAAGCCAGAAGCTGATTCTAATCGGGTAATTCAAGAACTATCAGCCGAAGAAGTCTATTTAGAGTCTATAGGTGGTGAAATACCTAGCGTTTTAGTTTCAGCTAAGACTAAAGAAAATATAGGGGACCTTATAGAGATGATTTTATTAATGGCCGAAATGGAAAGTTTACAGGCCGATATGTCTCTTTCTCCAAGTGGTATAATTGTAGAGTCTCACCTAGATCATTTAAAGGGGCCAACTACAACCATTATAGTTGAGAATGGTGTTCTTAAAAAAGGAGATATAGTAACAACACGATCTGTGTTGGGCAGGATAAAAAAAATAGAAGATTTCCAGGGAAACCCGATAGAAGAAGTAACTCCGTCAATGCCTGCTATCATTTATGGGTTTGAAGATATCCCAATGGTCGGAGATGAGTTTAGGTCTTTCGATAATACTTCCTTGGCAAAAGAGTTTATTAAAGAAAAAAGCCTAGAGAAAGTTGATAAGAATAAAGATATAAGTCCTGATGCTGAGGTAGTTAATGTTATATTTAAAGCAGACTTTTTAGGATCACTTGAGGCAATAGAGGGAATGATAGCTGAAATTCCACAAGAAAGAATGGCTGTGAAGATAATAAAATCAGAAATTGGCAATATAAATGAGTCAGATATTATCTTGGCAAAATCATCCAACGCTATAATATTTGGTTTTAGGGTCAAAATCGCCCCTCAGGCTAAAGCAATCGTTGAGAGAGACAAGGTGGTAGTTTTAGTTTTTGATGTTATATATGAGTTTATAGAAAAAATTCGAAAAGTGATGGAAAGAGCAATTACTCCCAGAATAGAGAGAATTGAATTAGGGAAAGCAAAAGTTTTAGCTCTATTTTTTGATGGAAAGGGGCATCAAATAGTTGGATGTAAAATTATTCAAGGAGAGGTCAAGAAGGGGGCTGAAATTGAAATTTTAAGGTTAAATTCTGAAACAGAAGAAGAGGAAAAGGTTGGGAAAGGAAGGGTTAAGGGGATTAAAAGAGGGGCAAAAGATGTTGAAAAGATTGACCAGGGAGAAGAATGTGGTATATCATATGAAGGAAGCATTAAGGTTGAAGAAGGAGACACTCTGCAGTTCTATCTTATGGAGACAGAAAAGATAGAAGGAATATAAAAATTTAAATATCATATCTTCTGTGATTATATGGCCTGGTAGCCAAGTAGTAAGGCGTCGGTCTGCAAAACCGATATACGCGGGTGCAACTCCCGCCCAGGCCTCAATAATTGACATAGGAGTATATTTTGCCCGGGTGCTGGAATTGGTTTACAGGCACGGCTTAAAACCGTGTGGAGTTTCTCCATGTGGGTTCAAGTCCCACCCCGGGCACAAAAAACCCCCGCAGATACTGCGGGGTTTTGTTTTTTGTGTAGATTATAGCTATATTCTTTCCAGTATTTCAATATCTGCTTGCTTTATCCCGAAGTTGAGTGCATCTTGACGAAATGTCATCCATATATCGACCCTGCTATTGAACCTCCTGTTCATTCTGTCTTTTACAATGAATACTTTGTCTCCAAAAATACTAGGTATCCTTACCTTAGTTCCAAAAGGGAGAAAGTTGGCAGCTATTATCCCATCTCTAACCCATGCTCCTGATGCTGTAATGAATGGGGTTGAATCTGTCTGACAAACCGTACTTGAATAAGCAGTTAGGGTGGTTCTCTTGACTTTAGCAACCCTATATTCATTCCCATCGCTAATTATAGTACTTATCACTGTCTTCTCCTCAGGAGAGAATAGATGAAATTGAGATAATGTATTATTGTGAAACATCAAAAGATTGTCTCCCAATTCAATGTTCTCAATTTCTATTAAAATTTCTTCTTGTTCAGTTCTGTCTCTTTGGGCCATTGCTGATGAAATAAGAACCATCCCAAGAATTAGGGTTATTACCGATATGTTCAGCAATACCTTCTTTAGGTAAAGCTTCTTTTTTGATTTTTTAGACATTATAAAAACCCCTCTACAGGGGATATTTAATATAATATACTATTTTCTTAAAATGTCAATATATCTAGAAAAAGTTTTCCACAATGTGAAAATCTCTAAAAAGCAAGGGATAGAGCCTTTTATAGAGAAATAGTGAGCGGGTGAGCGGGATCGAACCGCCATCTCATCCTTGGCAAGGATGTATAAGAACCATTATACGACACCCGCTTCTGATATATCTGTGCCGCGAGTCAGAATTGAACTGACGACCTCTTCTTTTTCAGAGAAGCGCTCTACCACTGAGCTACCGCGGCAACTAGAATATAAAATAAGAACCAACATCAATTGATGTAGTTCGTATTCCGCACTCTTTTGTGGGCGGGAAAGGACTCGAACCTATAACCCTCACGATGTAAGCGTGATGCTCTGCCATTGAGCTACCCGCCCCAAATTCTCTTTCTAATTAAGTGTAGTCTTATAATTGATATTAGTCAATATTTTACTTGTGCGCGGGAGAGGACTTGAACCTCCACGCTCTTACGAGCACTGGCCCCTCAAGCCAGCCCGTCTACCAATTCCAGCACCCGCGCTTCATAAAGTTCATTTATCTCCCGATAACCCCTCTTTTTTGATTACTCTTTATCGATAGAAGCAGATGGCTTTTCAATTCTCCTCTTTAGTTTCGCTTTCTTACCAACCACATCGCGAAGATAGTATAACTTAGACCTTCTAACTTTCCCTCTTTTAATCGTCTCAACTTTATCAATGTTTGGAGAGTGAACTGGAATTATCTTCTCCATCATTACTCCTGCTGCAGGACCCCTTAATGTCATATTTTCAGAAATTCCCGCTCCTCTTCTTGAAATAATAACACCCTCAAAAGCTTGTACTCTCTTCTTATCTTTCTCTGTAAACTTATAATAGAGTTTAATAGTGTCTCCAACACTCATCTCTGGAAGATCGGTCCTAATTTGATCCCTTAATTCATTATTCATTTTTTTCAAGATTATTTAATATTTTTTGTAAATCGTTTGGAAGCTCGCAGTAAATTTTTTTCTTTTTTATTTTAGGTGTATCAATAACTATCTCTTGAGAATGGAGAAATTGACGAAAGAGACCCTCTACTGTCTCTGTATCTCTAAATCCATATAAATCATCTCCAGCTATCGGATATCCTAAGTGTGCCATATGGCATCTTATCTGATGTTTCCGCCCTGTAAGTATAACAAGCTCTATTAAAGTATAATTTTGAATTTTTTTCAATACCCTATAGTGAGTAATTGCTTTTCTCGCCTTTCCTTTTATTAGAATATCGTATAACGGATAAGCCTTCTGTTTTCTGCGATCCTTAGGAGATCTTGCCATTAGCGTCTCTATTACTCCTGTTTTATATGGTATAAGCCCATAACATAAAGCAATATATCTCTTTTCAACCTCTCCTTTTTTAAATTTTTCTTGAAGAAATTCTAGTGTACTATTATCCTTTGCTACCAATAATACCCCAGAGGTCTTTTTATCAAGACGATGAACTATTCCGTATCGTGGAGGTTCTCCACTCTTTTTTAATTCAGGAAACTCATCTACTAAAAGATCAATGAGAGCTACTCCCTTTTCCTCGCCTTCAGGGAAAACAGAAAAACCAGACGGTTTGTTTACCGCTAGAATATTTTCATCTTCATAGATAATGTCAACTTTTTGCATAAGAGTTCGGGGCTCAAACCAGTATCAATAGAGCGAAGACAATTTGAGTTATCTTCTGCGTTATAAGATATTTATAGTTGGTTTGCGAATAGAGGAGAGGTCAAGTCTATCTTGCTTAATCGTTATATAATATCTCTATATTCCTACCCGGGCCACAAAAGCATTTTCC
>JAJOKY010000041.1 GCA_021129615.1 Minisyncoccota bacterium
TGATGGGTTTATTTAAATTAAAAAGATATTCAGATTCTTTATTTTATGGTCATATTGTTTTAGAGAAAACATTAAAAGCTTTAGTTGTTCAAAACAAAAAAAGTCATCCAAAGCCAATTCATAATTTATTAGTTTTAACTCAAGAAGCTGATATTAATTTAAAAAAAGAAGATTTGGAATTTTTAGCAGAAGTTAATAAATTTAACATAAGAGCGAGATATCCTGATTATAAGTTTGTATTTCATAAGTTATGTATATTAGATTATACAGAGATAAAACTAAAGAAAATTAAATCAATTTATAAAAAATTATGCCAAATGCTCAAGGAATAGAAAATATAAAAAAATATTACTTAAATACAAATCTCTTTTTAAAAAAAATAATTTTCTTGTTAATAAAATAATTCTTTATGGTTCTTATTCAAAGGGTAATTTTAAACCTTATAGCGATATTGATGTTTGTATAATTTCAGATAAATTTTCAAAAAAAACAAAGATTATCACGAAACTTATTTATGGAAAAAGGTTTTAGAAGTTGATCCTCGTATTGAACCAGTTGATTATTGTTTAGAGGATTTTAATTATATAGATCCTCTTGTTAATGAAATTCAAAAATATGGAATTATAATATAGAGGGGAAAGGGGGCGCATCACTAAAAATATAGAATACAAACTAGCATCAAACTGAGAGACCTAGGAGTGCAGAATCCAAGCCACACCAAACTGAGAAGCTCAGGAATAAGATAATTTCTAGGCATTGCAACGAAATCGTGCGTAAGCACCTTGAGGAAGTAATAACAACGAAATTATCTATTCCTGGGCTTCCCTCAGAGGGCAGCTATTTTTTCTCACACTCTGCGTTGCAAGATATTTATGGTTGGCTTAGAGTGTAGGATTCAATCCAGTATCAAATTGAGAGGCTTAAGAATGGATATATTTCTAAGATATTACGACAAAATCGCGCTAATAAGTGCCTTTAGGCGTAATAGCAACGAAATTATTCATTCTTGAGCCTCCCTCTAAGGGCAGGCTATTTTCCTTCACACTCTGCGTTGTGAACTATTTACGGTTAGCTATGGCACCGTTACATAGTCCACGCCTTGACTGTGAAGGAAAATAGTTCTGCTCAATTGATACTGGATTGAATCCTGCACTCTTTGCACTACTGCACATCTTGTGCTTTGATTGTAAGAAAAAATATCTCTGTTCAATTGATGTGGTTCGAATTCCATACTCCTAGATAGAAAATATATAATTATTGATATGAATATTCCTGAGGAAGTTAAAAAAATTATGACACTTTTGTCTGATTCGGGGTTTGAAGCCTATGCAGTTGGTGGTTGTGTTAGAGATTCTATTATGGGAAAGGACCCTGATGATTGGGACTTAGCAACCAATGCAAGCCCAGAAAAGATTCAATCTCTTTTTAAAGAGAAGGGTTTTAAGGTGTTTTATGAAAACGATTTTGGAACCGTTGGTATTGTTCTCCTAGAAAATAAAAAAAGAAAATTTAGTAATATAGTTGAGATAACAACATACCGAACTGAAACTGATTATAGTAATAATAGGCACCCAGACAGTGTCCAGTGGGCGACAACGATAGAGGAAGATTTAAGCAGAAGAGATTTCACAGTTAATTCTATTGCTGTCGGAAAAGAGGGTAATATTATTGATCCCTACAATGGACGGAGTGATATTACAAAAAAGATAATCAAGGCAGTCGGGGACCCTGAGGAGAGATTCAATGAAGATATTTTGCGAATTTTTAGAGCCGTTCGCTTTGCATCAACTTTAGATTTTAGTATTGAAGAAAAAACACTTTTTTCTATAAAAAAGAATGCATCAAAGATAGACGATATATCTAAGGAGAGGATTAGGGTTGAGCTAGTTAAGATTTTGATGAGCCGTAGAGCGATGAATGGGATTGACCTATTGAGAGAGGTTGGAATCTTAAAATATATTATTCCCGAGATTATTGAAGGGTACGGAGTGGCTCAGAATAAGCACCATATTTATGACTGCTATTGGCACAATCTCTATGCCCTGGACTATGCTGCTAAGAAAGATTTTAATTTTTATGTTAGGCTATCTGCGCTTCTTCACGATGTTGCTAAGCCAGCAGTTAAGGTTGGAGAGGGCGATAATGCAACTTTTTATAACCATGAAGTTGTTGGAGAAAAGATGACCATAAAGATAATGTATCGCTTAAAATTTTCTAAAAAAGAGATAGAGAAGGTCTCTAGATTAGTCCGTTATCATCTCTTTTATTATAATGTAGATGAAGTTACAGAAAGTTCGGTTCGACGACTAGTTCGCCAGGTTGGGAAAGATAATATAGATGATCTGATAAAATTAAGGATGTGTGACAGGATTGGATCTGGAGTCCCAAAAGCTAAACCATATAAGCTGAGACATCTCCAATACTTAATTGATAAGATATCGCAAGATCCGCTTTCGGTTAAGATGCTTGCCATAAAGGGGGATGATATAATGAGAATTTTAGAGTTAAAATCAGGGCCTAAAATTGGTTGGATACTCTCTATCTTATTTAATATTGTGCTATCTGATCCTACTAAAAATAGTAAAGATTTTTTAGAAGAGAAAGTGATAGAGCTTGGAGGATTAACTGATAAAGATCTAAAAATAAAATTTCAAAAAGCCAATGATGGGATAAATCATATTGCTTTAAAAAATGATCAAATGATAAAGAAAAGATATTGGGTAAAATGAGATCCTGCTTTGCAACAGCCTGCTTACGCAATTTCCAATAGATAATAGATAACGGGGAAAGAGCAGAGGGGACAAGATCCTTTAATTCATGAAACTTCGTTCAGGATGACGGAGGGGAGTGGAGGGGAGGGGAAAGGAAAGATATCAGAGTAACAGAATAAATAAGAAAATTAAAAGCGGGATATGACCCCGCTTTTAATTTTTCTCGCTCTTATTGATTATTCTTAAGTTGGTTATTCTGGGATATCTTCTGCTGGTTTTTGTTGTTGTAAACACTTAGTATTAATTAATGTTACCCTTCTTTCTCCAGAAAATATTTCAAATGGTAAGCATTCTTTATTTTCAGCTTGATTAATGAGGTCATTAACTGCAGCTGTATATCCTTCTAGCCTTAAAGTGTTATTTCTAGTTGTAGTAAATGACCAAATCAAATAGGAGGCAGACCCAATAAACCAAATTAGCAATAGTCCTATTATTATTGTATTTTTATTTATCATTTTTTTATTATATCTATTTAAATTTTATTTTTATATTATCTTATCTATCAACCCATATTTAAGAGCTTCTTCTGGGTTAAGGTAAAAATCCCTATCAGTATCTTTCTCAACTTTTTTTAAATTTTGCTTCGTATGTGAGGCTAGTATTTTATTTAACTGATCTTTGGTTTTAATTATCTGATTAGCCGTAATCTCTATTTCTGATGCCTGTCCAGTGGCTCCACCCATTACTTGGTGTAACATAATTTGAGAATTAGGAAGAGCAAATCGTTTTTTTTGTGTTCCAGCAGAAAGGAGAACAGCTCCCATTGAGGCTGCTATACCAACGCAAACAGTTGAAACATCTGGCTTGATATGTTGGATAGTATCATATATCGCTAGCCCACTAGTAACTGACCCACCGGGACTATTTATATATAATTTAATATCCCGCTTTGGATCTTCACTAGAAAGAAAAAGCAGCTGAGCCACAATTAAATTAGCCAAAATGTCATCAATTGGACCAGCTAAAAATACTATTCTCTCTTTAAGAAGTCTGGAAAAAATATCATATGATCTCTCTCCAGAGGATGATTTTTCTACAACTATTGGAACTAAATTCATATTTTTTCTTTTTTATTTTTAGTATTATCATCGCCCTCACTCCCATATTCGTCTTCACATCCACACCCACACCCACACTCACTCTCATTATCGTTTTTACTCTCATATTCATCTTCACATCCACATTCACTCTCATCTTTGTTTTCACTCTCATTTTTATCTTCCCCCAACCCCCTAACATCGATCTTCCATCCAGTCAGTTTAGACGCAAGTCTAACATTTTGACCATCTTTCCCTATCGCTAAAGAAAGCTGATCTCCCTGGACAGAGACTAGGGCTTGATTATTTTCACCTATTTTCACCTCAGCTACCTTGGCTGGAGCTAATGAATTAGAGATAAATTTTTCGATTGTCTCAGAGTATTCCACGATATCAACTTTTTCTCCGCCCAGCTCTGATATTACCGCAATTACCCTAGTCCCTTTTTGACCGACCACAGCTCCTATTGGATCAATCCCATCTTGCTCTGAATAGACAGCAACTTTTGATCTGCTTCCAGGCTCTCTTGCGATAGACTTAATTTTCACAACTCCAGACAAAACTTCTGGAGTCTCTAATTCAAATAATTTAGCGAGTAAGCCGGGGTCGGTTCTTGAAAGAAAGACCATAGGTCCTCTTACTGTGTCATCAACTCTAAGAATATATGATTTAAGCCTATCTCCTATTCTATATGATTCCCTGGCAATCTGATTGTCTCTATTTAGTATGCCTAAAGTTTTTCCAAGGTCTATAAATATATTTACCCCCTCTATTCTCTGTATTGTTCCTGGAACTATCTCTCCTTCCTTGCTTTTATATTGATTATAAATAATTTCTCTTTCTACTTCCTTAAATTTTTGTAAAATAACCTGCTTTGCTGTTTGAGCAGCGATCCTCCCAAAGGTATTTTGATCTGGCAAAGAAGTTTCCATTTCATCACCGACAGAGATATCTTTATCAATTTTTTTAGCATCTTCAATCAAAATGTGTCTATCTGAGTTAAATCTTATCTTCTCGCTCAACCCAGCCTCTTCTTTGTTTTCAACTAACTC
>JAJOKY010000020.1 GCA_021129615.1 Minisyncoccota bacterium
ATATCTGGCTTTAGGTTAAGAAAAAAGACATCCAGCGGAAGGGAGTCATCTATAAGGGTTTTCCCTCGTGAAAGCGCTATAAGAGCTAAAGACTATTTTGTTTGGGCAAATTCAAAAGGGGAGTATCATCTTTCTATTGACGCTAATGTCTGGAGTACTGCTGGAATATCCTCTAACAACAGTATTGCCATTACCTCTCCAGATAAAATTGTCCTTGATTCTGTTGCTTGGGGAGAAGGAGAAAATCAATTTTTATTAGGAGATACCATTGCAGATAACCCAGAAAAAAACCAGATAATAAAAAGAAAGAAAACAGAAGGAGAATATCTTAATAATAAAAATAACTATCTTGATTTTTATCTATATCCTCCAGATATTATTGATATACCAAAAAATGATTTTACTTTAAGGGAAGAGAAAACAAGAGATAAGTCATTCCCAGTTTCTTATCTTATTGGTATTGCTCTTTTTTCATCAATATTAATGGTGGCACTAAAAAAGGCTTTAAAATGATTATTATAGGAATTGATCCAGGAACAGCAACTACTGGATATGGAATTATTAAAATAGAAGACAAGGAGCATAAATGCCTTGACTATGGAGTTATCAACACCTCTCCAAAATGGAGCGTAGGAGATAGGCTATATAAGATTGGGGTTGACTTAAGTGATGTTCTTGAAAAATATAATCCTGATGTTTTGGCTATTGAAAGTCTCTTCTTTTTCAAGAATGTTAAAACGGCAATTCCTGTTAGTCAAGCTCGTGGAGTGATATTGATGATAGCTGCTAAAAAGGAAATCAAAACCTATGAGTATACGCCACTTCAGGCTAAAATGGCTACTGTTGGATATGGAAGAGCAGAAAAAAAACAGATACAAGAGATGGTTAAAATATTGCTTAATCTTGATGAAGTACCTAAGCCTAATGATGCCGCTGATGCACTAGCTATAGCAATTTGCCATATCTCTTCACAAAAGTTTTTATAAAGTCTAATTAAAAAAAGAGAGAAAGAGAATAATTACTTAATTGAGAAGCAAAAAAAGAGAAATAGACAAAGAGAAAAACATATAGCGGAAAAAGCGAAAAAAAGCGAAAAAGGAGACGCATCACTTTTACACATAGTTTTAGACGTTTTTGGTTTTTCACCTCCTCTCCGTCATTCTGAACAGAGTAAAGCGGAGTGAAGAATCTCATCCTCCGCTCTCTCCTCTGTTATTTTGAGTTTTTCGCTTTGCATTTTACGCTTATTTGTTATTTGTCTATAATTAATTTTTAACTTTCCTATATTATCTTTGCAAATTTTCTCTTTCCAAGCCTTATCACTATTCCTTCCTTTACTCTTATTTTTTCTTTCCAGTCCTTTTTCACCTCACCATCAACCCTAACTCCTCCTTGTAGTATAGCTCTTCTTCCTTCTGATTTAGAGGAGCACAGTCCTGTCTTAATTAAAATATCAATAAGTAAAAAATTATCTTTTTTTATTTTAAACTCTTTGATCTTAGTGGGAATTTCTCCTTTTTGAAAAACATTAAAAAATTCTTTTTCAGCCTTGTCTGCTTTTTGGAGGTTATGACACATAGCAGTAATCTCTTTTGCCAGAACCGCCTTGGCTTTAATGGGATTAAGTTTTCCACTCTTCATATCTTTTTCAATCCTTCTAATTTCTTTAATATCAATTCTTGTAGATCCAATTAATCCTGGAATAATCAAATCATCTGACCAGGACATAATTGTCCCATATATCGTTTCAGGGCTTGCATCGATAGCAACCATTTTCCCTTGAGTCTTCCCTATCTTCTTTCCAGAAGAGTCAGTTAAAAGTTTTGTTGTTAATACAAACTTCTCTCTATTCTTTAGCGCCTTTACCAAGTCTCTTCCACAAAGCATATTAAAAAGCTGATCATTTCCACCAACCTCAAGATCAACATCCATAACTACGCTATCATATCCTTGGACAAGTGGATATAAAAATTCGTGTAAATAAATTGGTTTCTTTCTCTTGATTCTTTTCTGGAACATATCTCTTACTATCATTTGCTGAACTGTAAAGTTAGAAGCTAGCTCTATAATATCAGAAAACGATAATTTATCATTCCATTTACTATTATAGACTATTTTTGCTGGATTAGGTCCCGAAAAATCAATCCACTTACTAATTAATTTTTTGTAGTTCTTAGAGTTGGAAAGAACTTCCTTCCTAGTAAGCTTTTTTCTGGTTTCGTTTTTGTCAGTAGGGTCACCAATCATCCCAGTAAAATCACCAATAAGTATTATTATCTGATGTCCCAAAGCCTGAAAGTCCGCCAATTTTAAAGTAGGGAAAAGATGACCTAAGTGTAGGGTAGGGCCTGTTGGATCATACCCACAATAGATTCTCATCTTTTTTTTCTGTTTCATCCTTTTTTCAAGACCACCTAAGGATGGATATATCTTGTTTACACATCTTGTTATCGCCTGTTCAGTTTTTTCTTTTTTGTTCATATTATTTTCTTTTTAATATAATAATAGGCTATTTTTTATATTCATTTAGTATATCAAATATTATTATAATTTGCTATGCTGAAATAAGAAGAGTAAAAAATAGCAATTAAATAAATTATGAAAAAATGGAAGAAAAAAATATAAAAAAGAGAGATAGTAAAAGAGTAGTATTCTGGAGAAAAATATTCTATGGGTTTTTTCTATTATTTCTTGGAGCTATAATTCTCTCACTAATAACATTTATCTATCTCATCAGAGATTTCCCTAGACCAGAGAGGCTCACTGAAAGACCCCTCACTCAACCAACAAGAATTTATGATAGAACTGGTGAAGTTATTTTGTTTACTGTTTTCGGAGAAGAGAGAAGAGAAGTTGTCCCACTGGATAGCATGCCTCTCCATCTTAGACAAGCAGTAATGGCTGCTGAAGATGATAATTTCTATAATCATATTGGAATTGACTTTAAAGGAATGCTAAGGGCGCTAATTGTAAATATTAGAAAGGGGGGTATTTTTCAAGGAGGATCAACTATATCTCAACAGCTAGTTAGATCAACTTTTTTAACTGGTGAAAGAACTATTACTCGGAAAATAAGAGAAATTGTTTTAACAATAGAGCTTGAGAGGAGATACTCAAAAGATAAGATATTAGAGCTTTATTTAAATCAGATACCTTTTGGTGGTAATGCCTATGGAGTTGAAATTGCGTCACAAAAGTTTTTCAATAAATCAGTATCTGATATAAATATTGCAGAATCGGCTATATTAGCGGCTCTTATAAGAAGCCCAAGTAGACTATCTCCTTTTGGAGAAAATAAAGAAAGATTGTTTACTAGCAAAGATCGCATAATCAATAGAATGGGATATCTCGGTTTTATCTCAACGGATGATGTAATAAAATATACAGAAAAGAGTCTTGATTTTTCTAGAACAGGACATCTTTTAAGAGCTCCCCACTTTACACTAGAAGTTATTGACTATCTTATGGAAAAATATGGAGAAGACTACCTAAGGACAATGGGATTAAAGATATATACTACTATTGATTGGGATCTTCAACAAAAAGCTGAAAAGATAATATTAGAAAGATCAAAAACAAATAGGTTCCATAGGTCTCATAATTCATCACTTGTTGCCATTGATCCACAAACAGGAGAAATATTAGCAATGGTTGGTTCTACAAATTTTTTCAGTGACCCATATCCTGAAAATTGTATCCCAGGTAAAAATTGTCTTTTTGAGCCATATCCGAATATAGCAACAAGACTAAGACAGCCTGGATCAGCTTTTAAATCTTTTGTCTATGCTTCTGCACTTAAGAAGGGGTATGATGATGGTACAATTATTATTGATGAACCTATAAATATAGCTGGTTATTCCCCAAGTAATTATGATGGATTATTCAGAGGCCCCGTCACTCTCAGAGAAGCACTATCTCAATCTTTAAATGTTCCCGCCGTAAGAGTTTTAGCAGAATTGACAAACATAGAAAGTGTAATAGATTTATCTAAAAACTTTGGGATAACAACTCTAACTAAATCACCCCTATTTTATGGTCTTCCATTAGCTCTAGGGGTTGGAGAGGTCACTCTCTTAGAAATGACTTCAGCTTATGGTGTCTTTGCTTCCAGAGGATATAGTGTTATTCCAAGCTCTATATTAAAAATTACAAACTCAGATGGAGATATTATAAAAGAAAATACCCCATCAAGAAAAAGAGTATTAAATTCTAATGTAGCTGAAATGATAAGCTCTATCCTTGCTGATAATTCTGCAAGAGCTCCAGTTTTTGGAGCTAACTCTGCCTTAAATATTCCTGGTGTTTCTTCTAAAACTGGAACTACTCAAAATTATAATGATGGATGGATTATTGGGTATAATAGTTCTTTAGTCGTTGGGGTTTGGTCTGGAAATAATGATAACACTCCGATGATTAGTGGTCCTGGACTAGTAGTTTCAGCTCCTATTTGGAGAGAATTCTTTGAATACTATCTCCAGAAATAGTAAATAGTATCAATAAAAGAGAGGTCTTGTAGAAGTTAACTAATTCGTTGACAATTTCTTGTAACTCCCGAAAGCCCAACTCTCGTAGTTTTTCTATGTGTTACTCCTCCTCTCCCCTCCGTCATCTTGAACGGAGCAGAGCAGAGTGAAGGATCTCGGAGAATCAGAATTCAGAAAGAAAGAATTCGGAGTT
>JAJOKY010000034.1 GCA_021129615.1 Minisyncoccota bacterium
CCTAAATCATCATTCCATTGAGGAATTAAACTGTTACCTATTCTTGTTATCCCTCTACCACTTAAATCTAATCTGAAAATAGGAGCTCCACCACCTGACCAGCTTAATCCTATTGCTCTTGCATTATTTCCGCTTCCACCTGAAATATCTGCTTGTCCTGTTGCCCCAGTGCCAGCACCACCAAAAAATGGCATAGAAACATATATTGGAGCACCAGCCGCAACAGATGTCCCTACGGTAAACATATCACCATTTAAACCACCTATTGACATTTCCCAATTAAACCCTGCTTGTTCTAATCTAAGATAACCTTCTTCTGTATTTCCATCTAAAAATGATACTCTATCTGTCAATCCTGTTGCAGATGATATTCTTATTCTTCTTCCCGTTAAGGCTGTTTGAACCGTTTTTCCCGTTAAAGTTGTTCCTGTTAATTTCTCTACTTTTAAATCGCTAATTTTTGCATCATTTACTGCTAAATTATCTATATTACCCCTTTTTACTTGTAAGTCCCCAATATGAGCTGTTTGAATAATTCCAGTGCCTATTTGAGCTGACAAAGTAATTACTGCTCCACCTCGCCATATTTTTGACGCTATTATTGCTTCATCTTTTATCTTTCCTGTTGCTACCGCCAAATTCGCTAACTTTGTTTCTGTTATAGACAAATCAACAATATCTGTTGCTTGCCCCGCACTATTTATTGCCGCAGCGATTGTATCAGTAGAACGACCAGATATTGTTCCTCTGGCTACAATATCCTGAAATTCAGCAACTCCACTTTGTTGAATCCGCCAACCAGCAGAACCTGCCTTAAAATTCCCACTTTTCAAATCTCCTTTTACCACTCCACTTAAAAGTTGAGCATTCCCAATGTCTAAATGATTATGAGTAAGTAAATGCTCTCTTAAGGTATTTATTTCTGCTTGTAAATCTTCCAGGGTTATTCTTTTTTGTAGGTCTAAAGGTCTTTCGTATGACATAGTTAAACTTCAATTATTCTCACTGAAACTAATGATTCTGTTGTCTGCGGCTTGGGTGCAACAGGATTTACTTCAGCAAGAGAAGTAATAATTACATTATATTTATTTGAAACTATCGCATTATCAAGATGAGATGACTTGACTGTTCCTCTTGCTCCTCTGGTGCAACCAGTAAAAGCAGTAGCAGTTTTTCCAGTATAAAGCATTTCTTCTTGCCCGATTTTAATTCTTCCTTGTTCTGGAAACTTATTAGTTGAATTAACGGTAATAGTGGTAGCAGTAGCAGTTAAAGCCCCATTTAATAAAGTTTCAGCAAAATCTACATCTTGGAACTCTACAATTTTATTTTGAACTTGGGCTATTTGTAAAAGATTTCTTAATTCATCTGCCCTTTTTGATTCTCTTGTTTTTCCGTCTAATAAAATTAAATTATCCTGACAGAGTAAAGTTAAAGTCCATTGAAACTTATCATCTGGTAAATGTAAGAATCTGACAATAAAATCATATAAAGTTGGAGTATTTGTTCCATCACCTGTTAAGGTTAATCTTAATTGAATTCTTTTTGTAGAAGTATCAACAGCAAAATATAATGTTTTTTCAGTTTCTCCAACAACAGGACTAATAGTTCCAATTTCTGCCCAAGTCGCTTCATCATCAGTAGAATACTCTGCTTTAATCGTTTGTCCTGTTACTAATTCCTTGAAAGATAGAGTAATTGAATGCCAGAGTTTGGTTACTGCTGGCTTCCCAGCATTGTATATTCCTGTAACAACATTACCAGTTGTCAAGTAAGTAGAAGCAAGTTTAGATATTTTCAAAGAAGTTCCATCTATTCCGTAAAAATAAGGAACTTGAGAATCAGCCCCGCCAAAAACTTCAAAGGGATAAACTTTATTAGCAGCATATTTGAAAGTATAGGAAGGGAAATGAAATGTCCTATCAAAAATAAGTCCGTAAGAAAGAAGGTTATTTTTATAAATTATCATCGGGCTTGTATCAACATCTAATCCATCTATCCTTTCTTCAAAGATATTTCTTAAAACTGCTCCGTTCCACTCAAACCTTCTTAATTTTCCATCTTCTTTTCCTTCAACATAAACTCTTCCTAACCACGACATAATTCTGGGATTTGTCAAGTTTTCCCAACGATAGATTTGGATAATAATTGTATCATTACACCACCACAATTCAGTTCTGGGAAAATCCTCTATAAGAAAATATAATGTTCCCAAACTATCTACTCCCTGTGTAATTTTTCTATTCTTTCCAGTTTTAGTAATAATTTCTGTCCAAGTAGTTCCGCCATCATCAGAAAAAAGCAATCTATCTCCGTCAGCCGTAGATTTAAAATTAGAAGCATATAATCTTTTCTCTATTCTTTTTACCATTCGCCACTCGGAAGAAGCGGCAGCATTCCCAGTAGCATCAACAAAAGCAGAGCCATCCCAAGATTGAAGACATTTTTCTGTTCCTGTGCTTCTTTTAAGAGCTAAATATGCTTTACCCTGTAATTCTTCTTGACTATTAACTTGAGTTATACTTGTCCAGCCAGTTGTTAAAGTAGTCCAAACATCAGCCGAAGTTAATCTTCCTAAAATAGCAGTAGTTCCGTGATTACAACCGATTAAAAGTTCTTTATTGTAAATTAAATGAGAACCAAAAGTATATCCAGCTCCTACATCTTTTACTAAACTATGATTATTTAATAAAGTTAATTGTCCGTATTTTTTAATGAACTCTAATCCAAAAGCACTCTTAAATGTTGCTTGGTCTTTCCACTTTTCTTCTTGAAATCCACCAGCCCAATCAGTTTGAACCCAGGGGAAAAAAGAAGAAGCATCGTGATATTCAATATCAAATTGTCTTGGTTCTGCTCCAATTGGTCTTGCCTCTGTCATACGACGAGCTGGTCTTTCAGGTATTCCGTGTAAAATATAGCCCTGTCCGTTAATAGCACAATTGTAAAGGGTTCGCTTTATATTGCTCATAAACTTATTCCTGCGTGTAATTGCTTAATTTTTAGTGGGGGCATTTTAGGAGCTAACTTATTGGCTACTTCCTCTGCCTTTCTGTAATACCCTTCCGCAATGCTGAAAACAAGTTGAGCTGGGGCATAAGTGGGAATAGTTGTTATTGCTGCTGTTTCGTGTATCTTCTCACTAATTAGTCGTTCGTAGAAGCGAGCGTATGCGTAAAACTTAAATGGAAGCAACCACTCTGAAGGAATATCCATTGTATCTGAAACAGAAGTTCCTTTAGTCAATTCTTTTAAGTAGCGGAATTTTAATGATAAACCACCAGAACTAAATGGCGGGTCAATAAAGAGTGTTTTTTGTCTGGTTAAATACTTCCAATTAGTTGTTGACTGGACTGCTGTCCATTGAGTAGCCCCAGAAGTTTTATACCAAGCGTGGGTAAGATAAAGTATTCCTGTTAAACTTGACAAATCATAGTTGTTCTGGTCTTTTACACTTTTAATAGCTGTTTCATCTTCTGCCTCGTTCCAGAACTTCCATCTGAAATGGTCAATACCATCATTGATAATTTCAAGATAATCTTCGTCCCTGATTTTTACTACTTGATAAGTCATTTCTACATTATCCGAGCCAGAAACAGGGGCAGTAGTAAAAGTTAATAATCCAGTATCTCTGTTTAAACTATAATCAGTATTCTCAGTTTGAACTACTCCACCGACTTCAACCGTATAAGAACCTTCTTTAATCGGGCAACGAGAAGCAGGAAAGTTCTTGGTAGAACCATCTCCATCCCAAACATCCTTTTGGATTTCTCCAAAGTCCTTTAATTCTACACGAAGACGATTTATGTAAGTTAAAAAATTCATAATTAGTATCCTGATTTAGGGGGTGGGAAAGGTAAGCCCTTAACCTTTGCCCAACCCTTCGCAGCTAACCCAAGTATCTTTTTAATTAAAGTATCAGTCAAAGAAATTGTTTCTGATAATACTTTCTTGACAATTTTCTTAATAGTATCTGTAATTATAATGGTGTCTAAGAATTCTTTTACTTTTATAGTTTTCGTTATTATCATATCAGTGATTGTAATTGCCTCTGATAATGATAATATTTTCTTAATAGTTTTTTTTACAGAGATAGTATCTGTAATAGTCAAAACTTCTGATAACACTTTACCTATATTTCTTTTAATAATATCGGTTATTGTTATGGCTTCCGAAAATATTTTGCCTATAATTTTCTGGATTGTATCGGTTATTGCAAGCACTTCAATTAATACCTTTTTAATAGTTTTCTGAATAGTATCTGTAATAGTCAAAATTTCTGAAAGTATTTTTACTTTTATAAAACGAGCAATAATACTATCTATAATAGTAAATACTTCTGATAGTGCTTTTCTAATACTTTTTTGAATTGTATCTGTAATACTAAAAGTTTCTGATAATATCTTTATTGGTTTTTTGGTTATTGTATCTGATA
>JAJOKY010000011.1 GCA_021129615.1 Minisyncoccota bacterium
AGTAACTTTACAGGAAAAATATAAGGAAGAGATATTGGACCCATGGGGCTTCACTAAAGGAACTGGAATGGTTGGAAAAAGTACACGAAAAAAATTGAATTCGCTATGTGGGGAAGCTCCCGGAGAAACTAGTAAATTAGAGTTATCTATTACAACTGTTGACCAAGAGCTAATGGTAAGGACAGCCGAGATGATCCAAAGGCAGTGGGAAAAGATTGGAGTTAAGGTGAATATAGTGACCCATAATCCTAACGCCCTAGAAAGAGAGATAATAAGGCCAAGGAATTATGATATATTATTATTCGGAAAAGCTTTTAACGCTATTCCTGATCTATTCCCATTTTGGCACTCATCTCAAAAAAGTGAGTTTGGATTAAATCTGTCTATGTATAGCAATCTAGAAGTAGACTCCTTGCTCGAGACTATCAGGATTGAAAAAAATGAAGAAAAAAGGGATAATATGATAGATAAATTAGAGCTTCTTATCCTAGAGGATATTCCAGCAATTTTTTTATTTAATTCCCATTATCTATTTTTTACCTCTTCTAAAGTCTATGGAATAGAACCAAATATAATTATTAATCCATCGGAAAGATTTTTAAATATTGAAAATTGGTATATCAAAACCAAAAGAATAAGAAAAAAATAATGAATCTTACTAATCCAGACATAAGATATCTTTATGATCTTAAAGGTGTTATCTATGACAAGAAATGGTTTTCTAGCTCTGATAATATTGAGCTATATTATATGTATCGTGGGATTAAAGGTGATGGTAGTCTTAGATATGACATAACTGTTATCCCTCCGAATATGTTGGGTGTAGAGTTTACAAAAACAAAAGGGCACTATCATCCAGGGAATTTTGGTGAATTATATCTGGTACTTGAGGGAGAGGCAATTTACTTAATGCAAAAAGTTGACAAAAACGGAGAAATAGAGCATATATATGCAGTTAAGGCAACTAAGGGCGACTCTGTTATTATTCCTCCAAAATATGGACACATAACTATCAATCCAAGCAATAAAGATCTTAAGATGGCAAACTGGGTTAACGGTAGCTTCAAATCTATCTATGAGCCAATAGAAAGGATGGGTGGTGGTGGTTATTTTTATACTATATCTGGTTGGATTAAAAATTCAAACTATAAAGATCTCCCTGAGCTAGAAACAAAAAAACCTGAAAAAAATATTCCAACAGATCTCTCTTTTTTAAAATAATTTTAATTTTAATATTTTATATTATTTTCTATTGTTTTTGTTCTCTATCCTACGCCTAAGAGGACAATACTCTTTATAAGACCTAGTCTCTATTCATTTAGAGATATTTATGTTTTTAAATTAAGAGGTGGTGAAACTCTTTCTATCTTTCACTAATTTATTAAATTAATTGAATCAAATATGAATCAAGGAAAAGAAAAACAGTTAAAAATAATCCCACTAGGGGGCCTCGGAGAAATAGGTAAAAATATGACTATTTTTGAGTGGGATAGCAAGATAATAATCGTCGATATGGGGTTAAAGATGCCTAGTGATAGTGTCCCCGGTATAGACTATATAATTCCAGATATATCATATCTAGAAAAGAGAAAAAATGATATTTTAGGAATACTATTCACTCATGGACATTATGACCATATAGGGGCTATCCCATATATAATAGAAAAAATTGGTAATCCGCCAATATTTGCATCGACTCTTACAAGAGGGATAATATTAAAACGACAGGATGATTTTCCAATGAATCCCAAATTAAAAATAGAGGAGATTAGCTCTGGCTCTAAAATAAAGCTAGGACCATTTAAGATTGACTTTTTTCACCTAAACCATAGCATAATTGGAAACCTTGGGATGTTAATTGAAACTCCAGTTGGCAAAATAGTCCACACTTCAGATTTTAAGTTTGATGAAACTCCAATCAACGACAAGCCAACTGACTTTCAAAAACTTAAAGAAATAGGATCTAGGAAGATAGATCTTTTAATGATTGACTCAACTGGAGCTGAGCAAGAGGGACATTCTCTATCAGAAAAAGTGATAATGAAAAACCTTGATGAGATATTTTTAAAGTCAAAAGGTAGAATAATTGTTGCTACTTTTTCGTCTCTCATTAATAGGATGCAGCAAATAATCGCGCTCTCTGAGAAATATGGACGAAAGGTTTTTATAGAGGGTGGGGGGATGAAAGCTAATATGGAGATTTGTAGAAAACTGAAATATATCATCACAAAAAAAGGGACTATCATTAGATCAAAAAATATTTCTGATTATCCAGATAGTAAAATAACGGTTATCTGTACTGGTGCCCAAGGAGAAGATAGAGCTGCTCTAAAGAAAATATCTGATGGACGACATAAGGACATTAGTTTCAAGAAGGGAGATACCATAATATTATCTTCTTCTATCGTTCCTGGAAATGAAAGAAGTGTCCAAGAGTTGAAAGATGATATACTAAAACAGGGAACTAGAATTTTTCATTATAAGATGATGGATATCCATGCAGGAGGGCACGCCCATCAGGATGAAATAAAAAAAATGATTAAAATTATGAATCCAAGATATCTCTTCCCTGTGCATGGACAATATTCTATGTTTATAGCTATGAAACATATGGCAATAGAAAAACTAAATTTTTCTGAAAAAAATATCATTATTGCTGAAAATGGGAATATAGTTAACCTCTCAAAAAATGGTGCCAGTCTCTCTCAAAAAAAGGTGCCATCTAGTGATATTATGGTTGATGGCCTTGGGGTCGGTGATATTGGAGAGGTTGTCTTAAACGACAGAAAAGCCTTGGCAGAAGATGGTATGTTTGTTATTATAGCTGTAGTTGATAGGGAAACTGGTAAGATTAAGGGGTCTCCAGATATAATATCTAGAGGATTTGTATATCTCCGTGAATCTAAAAACCTGCTCCATCAAACTAGAAAAAAAACCATTCAAATAATAGATGCTTCGAATAAAGACAAGAAAGAGATTAAGAGTGAGATTAAAGAGAAGGTAGAACAATTTCTTTATCAAAAAACCGAAAGGAAACCAATGGTTTTGCCAGTTATAATTGAAGTATAAAAAAATAAAATAAAACTATGCGCATATTTAGTGGAATAAGACCAACCGGAGATCTCCATATAGGTAATTATATCGGTTCTATAAAGCAATGGATAGATCTTCAAAATGAAAATGAGGGTATCTATTGTATTGTTGACCTTCATGCTATCACTACACCATATTCTCCTAAAGAGCTTCAAGAGAATATTCTATCTCAAGCAACATCATATATCGCCCTAGGTCTTGATGTTGAAAAATGTATTCTTTTTGTCCAGTCTAGTGTAAGAGAGCACTCAGAGTTGGCATGGCTATTAGGGTCTATTACTCCAATGGGAGATTTGGGTAGAATGACTCAATATAAAGAGAAGTCAAAAAAGCATAAAGAATATATTAATGCTGGGCTTTTAAATTACCCTATTTTGATGGCTGCCGATATACTCCTCTATAAAATTGAAAGTGTTCCAGTCGGAGATGACCAAAAGCAACATGTTGAATTTGCAAGATCAATCGCCAAAAAGTTTAACAGGCAATTTGGAGAGACACTCAAGGTTCCTAGCGTAAAAATAAATAAAACTGGAGCAAGAATAATGTCACTTCAGAATCCAAGAAACAAGATGTCTAAAACCGACTCTGGCGCTGGTTGCATTAATCTTTTTGAAGACTCGACAAGCATTAAGAAAAAAATAATGAAAGCTGTTACAGACACTGGAAAAACAATAAAATATGACAAGGTTAAAAAACCAGGAATATCAAATCTATTGACGATATACAGCTCCTTTGAGGATATAACAATCAAGGAGGCAGAAGTCCGAATGAAAGGAAAAAAATATTCTGAATTCAAGAAAGAGGTTGGGGCCTCTTTAGTAGAAAAATTAGAACCATTAAGAGATAGGTATATCGATTTAAAGTCAAGAAGAGTCTACATTGAAGAGGTGCTTAAGCAGGGGACAAAAAGAGCTAGGATTATTGCGGAACCAACAATGATTGAAGTTCGTAGAAATATGGGACTTTAATAATTCCATACTCTTCCCCTTACGGAGTCCGAATTTTGATATCAAACAAAAAAACCGAGACTTATAACTCGGTTTTTTGATTAATATCAGCTATCACTCTTTGTCTACCTCCAAAACTACACCTAACAACTCTCTCTTTTTCTGTTCTACTACTACACTGCTATTCCCTT
>JAJOKY010000028.1 GCA_021129615.1 Minisyncoccota bacterium
GAACACCGAGCAGGTATTGGCGAAGTATAAGCCAGCCAATGTGAGGTGTTTCTCGTGAGCGAGCGGACTTTCAAGTTACCACAGTCGTAGCACCACAGTTCGCAAGGGAACGGAAAAACGGCGAGTGGTATCGCGTAAGCGATAAACTTGTTTAATGAGCCGTTTTGTAGTGACTGTAGCGAACCCGACCGACAAAACCATTTCCTTACCTTTCTTTTTTCGTCTGTCGACGGAGGGGTTTGGGGAGGAGCACGACAAAAAATTGAAAGGAAATGGTTTTGGTCGGGCGGTCGCACGGAGCGAATGCGGAGTGCGATATGGCGCGGTGGAGTTGGAAGAATTGCCACAGAATGTTCCTAGCGTACGCGGAAGTTTAGAACCACCACGCAGGTTGTGCGTGACCACTTCAGAGCGCTTCACGCTCGAAAAAGGTTCGCGCAAAGTGTATAATTTCTGCACAAAAAAACCCCAGACCAAGTGGTCTGGGGTTTAATCATTGAATTAATATGATTTAGCGAAGAGGACTCTTTGGGTCGATGGATTTTTACTATAAACACAGAGCCCATCTTCTTTTGGTTCAGAGAAAGGGATACACCTTATCGTTGCTTTGGTTTTTTGTTTTATCTTATCTTCAACATCTTTATCCCCAGACCAATGAGCTAGTACAAAATTATTATTTTCAATTTCTTTAACAAAATCTTTCCAATTATCAACTCTTTTTGTCTTATTAATTCTATAATTTTTAGAATTTTCAAAGAGCTGAGACTGGATATCTTTTAATTCTTTTTTTATCTCTTCTTTTAGAGTAGTAATTTTTATAGATTTCTTACTACTCCTATCTTTTATAGGTTTGCCTATAGAACTAATCCTCCGAAATAGAAGCACAGAATTGCTATTCATCTCCTTTTCCCCAATCTCTAATCTAATTGGCACTCCTTTTTTCTCCCACTCATAATGTTTTGTTCCAATACTAACATTAATTCGGGAGTCTATTTCCACCCCGCTAGTTCCAATCTTAATTTTCCTTTTTATAAAACTCAACACCTTAGAATCAGATTCTCTATTTTTAAGGACAGGGATTATAATAACTTTAATGGGGGCTATGTTTGGCGGGAGGACAAGCCCTTTATCATCGCTATGTGTCATTATTAAACCACCAATAATTCTAGTACTCATTCCCCAGCTAGTTTGCCATCCATATTGAGTTTTTTCATTTTTGTCAATAAACTTTACATTAAAGGCTTTAGCGAAGTTTTGTCCTAAATTATGAGATGTCGCAGATTGAAGGGCCTTACCATCTTGCATCATCCCTTCAATGGTATAGGTATGATCAGCCCCTGCGAATCTTTCACTTTCTGATTTCTCTCCGTCAACCACACTCATTGCCAAGTACTTTTCAACGAAAGTTTTATACATCTTCAACATTTTTTGAGATTCTTTCTCAGCCTCTTTATTTGAGATATGCACCGTATGGCCCTCTTGCCAAAGGAACTCAGAGGTTCGCAAAAATGGGCGAGTTCTCATTTCCCAACGGACTATATTAGCCCATTGATTTATAAGAACTGGCAGGTCTCGCCATGACTTTATCCACTTAGAGAAACTATTGTTAATAATAGTTTCTGATGTCGGCCTAATAATTAATTCTTCTTTTAGCTTTGCAGAGTCATCTACTGCTATATTGCCCTTTTTATCATTTTTTAGTCGGTAGTGAGTAACAACTGCACATTCTTTAGCAAAACCCTCTACATGAGACGCCTCTTTACTTAAGAATGATTTTGGTATTAACAATGGAAAACAGACATTTTTGTGCCCAGTTTTTTTAATTTCATTATCTAGTATTTTCTTAATATTTTCCCAGATAGCATATCCATAGGGCTTTATTATCATAGTACCCTTTACTGGGCCATGCTCTGCTAAGTCAGCAACATCAATTATGTCTTGATACCACTGACTATAGTTATCTATTCTTTTAGAGATTCGATTCTTATTATTCATAATATGTTTTTATTTTAAAATTTAACGGCCTGTTTGATATATAGTTATTATTTTATTAAATGTATTTTTTTTATTTTGTTGTTAAAAATCCTCTTTTTAAAAGAGGATTTTTTGATATTAAAGTTTTTACTGATATAATTTATTTTATTCTCTAGGTTGAGCCATCTTTAATATCATCCTATGCTCTTCGGGCTCAATAGATATTATTTCAAAATCATATTCACTATCTACTAGCAACACCTTTACCATTTTTTCTATTGTTCCAAACTCTGATACATGACAAAGTCCTTGTATCTTGTCTTCATTTATCTCTTTATCAGAAATTAGTTGAACAAAACATCCGAAATGATTAACTTTGGTGACTTTGCCTTTGATGATATCTCCATTTTTATATTTACCTTTAATACTTTCCCATGGATTTCCTTTTAGTGATTTTAGTGAAAGGAACACCCTATTATTATTTATTTCAATTATCTTCGCTTTAACAATCTCTCCCTCTTTTACTATTTCAGATGGATTTTTTACTATTTGCCAGGCCATCTCTGATATATGGATTAGCCCTTCGACATTATTTCCAAACAGAATAAAGGCTCCAAAATCAGCAAGACCAGTTATTTTACCCTCAACTGTGTCTCCTACCTTATACTCTCTTAATATCTCTTTAATTTTTTCTATCTCTTCTATTTTCTCAGACACTATTAGTTTTTCTTCTTTTTGAGAGAAGTCTAAAACCTTAACACTCATTTCAGACCCAACAAATTTTTGAATTTCTCCAAGTATTTTTGTGGAGTCACCATCTTGAACCTTAGGGTAATTTTTAGATGATAATTGAGATACTGGAAGAAAGGCTTGAAGGTTCATCACCTTTGTTAAAAGACCCCCCTTGTTTGCTCCCAATATCTTAGCTTTTATTACTTCACCACTCTCCTTTTTTTCTTTTATTGTTTCCCAGGCAAAATCTTGTCCTGCCTTACTTGCCGAAAGTTCAACATATCCTGCTTCGTTTTCAAGAGAGATAATCTTGGCAGTGACTTTTTCACCATTTTCACATTTTCTCAAAAGATCTCTAGCTGTTTTATATTCTTTCCCATATATTATACCCGTTCCAAACATTCCAAGATCTAAATAAAGAGCTGAACGCCCCTTACCAACAACACTACCTTCGATAATGTCTCCAACCTTGATAGGGTTAACTATTTTTATTTTTTCTATTAAATCTTTCATAATTAAAACTTTAATACAAAAGTTGAATTTTTGCAAGAGTCGTGATATCGTTAATAATAATATTAACCAAAGAATAAGAATAAAATCTATGAATATTAATTGGTATGGAAAGTCTTTTTTTCAGATAACAACCCAAAAAGCAAAAAAATCTAACATTGAATTACTAATAGAACCCTTTATAAAAGACGACAATATTAAAGTCCCAAAGATTAAAGCAGATATAGTCATCCAAAAAAATGAGTCCGATCCACAAGAAGTTGGTGGTGATTATTTCTCAATATTAAATCCTGGAGAATATGAGATAGGGGGGGTCTTTATTCAAAAATTAGACTATAAAAAGGGGCAGGCTCTTTGTTTAATTGAGGCTGAGAATATTAGGGTCTGTTACTTGAAGGAGCTTAAAGGAGAGGATATTACTTCAGATGATCTATCCCTAATTAGTGGAGTAGATATTTTAATAATATCTACAGAGTCTATTAAGTTAGTTCCTCAAATAGAACCGAAAATAGTTATTCCTATGAATAGTTGCTTTTCAGGGAAAGACAGTAAAAAAGAGAGTGAAGATAGCCTCAATAGATTTTTAAAAATAATGGGAGCTAGTTCAGTTGAAGCTATCCCTAAGTTAAGTATAAAAAGTAGAGACTTCTCTTCGGAGAATGGGATAGAAGTAGTAGCTTTAACACCTAAAAATTGACTATAATTGACTTTACTTAATTAAAATAAATTTGTTTTAATATTAAGAAATGAAAAAAAATACCAAAAATAATAATACTGGGGATAATGTAGGATATATAAAGAGCAGAGAGATTATTGATGAAATGCAGGAAAGTTATATTGATTACGCGATGTCAGTTATTGTCTCTAGGGCTTTACCGGATATAAGA
>JAJOKY010000036.1 GCA_021129615.1 Minisyncoccota bacterium
AATCCCGGATGCACATAATATTGCTTTTCAACTATATCCATTAAGTCATATGTTCTCCTAATTATGTCAAGAAAAAAATCCCTATAGTTTGGTAAAATATTGGACATCTCTTTATTCCGAGTATTCTCAAATGGTTTAAACCAGACAATAACAGTGCCATCACTACCTATCTGTTTTTTTAAATTTTCGGCTATTCTCCTAGATGGATCTCCATCTAAAGCTAAATATTCTTTATGAATTGGTTCTTCTTTCTCACTTTTTAGTATGTGTAGCGAGTACTGGAAAACTACCTGCTGATAGGGACGGTAGCCATCATATAATGGGATGGCAGTGGGATATGTCTCATAATCAAGGAAATAGAGTGGAAAAGCGAGAGATCTAAGCTCAGATCTTATGGCCCTAGTATCAATTAGTGGCTCTTGTGAATTATGGACTAAAACCTGATTAAGTTTTCTTGGTTTAGTTTTTCCAATTTTATTCCTTGTTTCTTTCGGCTTAAGCCTTGAATCTATTGGGACATCCCCAATCTCTAAGACGCCCTCGTCAAGCAACTCTCTTAAATACTTCTTGCTGTTGCCAATTCTATTCAAATCGTGGATACTATAATCTGGAACATTGGGGTTGATATAGGAAAATGCGGTACAATGAGAGCTACGACCCTTATAATAACATGGACACGGGCCAGGTGGAGCCTCAATAGCAGACAGATAAAGATGAGCCTCCTCTATCTCTTTTTTGACACTATTTTTTAAAAAATCTATTGTTTCGGTCTTATCTTCAATAATGAATAACTTATTGGGGCGAAAATCTAAATCTCCATTTTTGATATATTCTCTGTTTAGTCGGACAAGATATTTTTTGTTTAATAGTACTCCAGCACTTTCAATTATATTCGTTTGAAAAGTAAGATCATATTCATATTGAGTCTCTTTCTTTCTGTCTATCCTCCCCCCTCCATTGCCATTAACAGGATCCCCAGTAGATGACATCTTTATCTCATAAATATCATATTTTTGGCTCAGGTTGTTCCACTTTAAAACATCTGCACTAGCAACATATTTATCGGTCAAAAATGTAGCTTGAAAAATAACGGGTGTTCGTTCTTTAATAAGTTTTTGGGTTACTTTCTGAGCGCTTTCACCGCGACCCTGAACTAAAAAACCACCAGGAAACATCCCACGAGCTAATTCTTCTACTTCATCCCCCATAACCCCCAAAGATTTTTCAAATTCTGAAATCTTAAATGTCGAATATATCTCAGGTTTATGTTTTTTAAACCATACATTATTGGGACACTCTCTATATAAAATAAAATCTGTTTTTGATAAGTACATTTTTTAAAAATCCTAATCAATAGACATCTCTCTAGGTCCTAGGGATGGTTTCTATAAGATTAATTTGTCAAGTTTAAAGCACTTTCGATGTCTTCAATAGATATAAGTCCTCGAAATACCTGATTCCCTGTCAACATAATAGGTAATTCAGTTTTTTCTTCTTTTCCGATCCCCTGCTCTCCATTATTTTCAGAAACATAATCAATATTCTTATCTTCTTTATTCTGGATGCTTAGTCGAATGGCATCTAATGCTAAAAGCTCAAGATTATAATCAAAGGAATAAATTCTTAACTGGGGATGCTTTTCTCTCAAGTAGGATAAGATGGCCCCCTGCTTGCCACAATCAGGACAACTTACCGCATCTCCAAAAAAATAGATAAGATGAATTAACCCAAGATTACACCTCTGAGAGAGTTGCTGTGAAAATCTATAATGTCTAATTTGCAAAAGAGAATAGTATTTTTTTAGATGAGCTACCTCACTGTGATCTTGTCCCAAGTTTTCTGCCATAAATTCAAGTTTTTCGCCAATAAGATGCAATTCGTGAGTTAAAATATCATCCCCAATATCACGACAAAGAACATCTTCAAAATGAGTAATCTGAGACCCCATATCCAAAATTTGTATCTCAAAATTCTTTCTCATTTTATCAATCTCAGAAAATCTTTTATCATTAACATAATCACTAAAGAAAAAGCCTAAACTAAAAATTATCAGCGTTATAACAAGAGTTAAGATATATTTTTCAATTTCAAAGTTTTTTCTTTTTTCATTCATATTTACCATCTATTTTTTTTATTAAAAATTACCTCCATAATAGCTGCTGTCCACCAGATAAAATAGAGTGCACTATAAAAGATTAGAAAAAGAATAATTCCAGACCAGATGCCATTTTTTTCAACAGACATTTTTTTACCTAAAAAAATTATCATAATGCCAATCCCTAAGAGTAGAATCGACAAAAGCATAAAAGCATTAGTATTTATAAAAAACCAATCAATGTCTAAGCTCACTTCTCTAAAACTGAAACCAGTAACTCTCAATATAGAAATTTTTTGAAATGCTTTTTGACTAATCCAAAGTATAGCATAAAGATTTACCGCAATTGAAAAAAAGACTGATAAAATAGTGACCGGTATTGCAAAGTATGCCAAATCTCCATACTTCTTATTTAATATCAATTTCCTATAATCCCAAAGATTTCTAATAAAACCATGATACCATCTTTTCCTCTGTTTTAAAAGTTTTAAAAAGGATGACGGGGATATAGTATAAACACAGGCATCTGGGGCATTAACAATCGTATACTGACTAGTCTGCATTCTAAGTGCAATCTCTAGATCCTCTGTATTGTGCCCTTTTCGATAGGGGCCCAGCTCGGTAAATACTTTTTTTCGAAAAATAGAAAATGGCCCTGGTGTAACTGTGATAGAGCTCAATAAGTCAAAAATTTTTCTTAAAAAAACCCCTAGAATAAACTCTATCCTCTGTATTTTTTGAAGAATACTCCTAGGATTATAAATTTTCACAGAAGAGATAACTGCCATATTCTTAGGGTTTTCAAAATAAGCCATTGCTAACCTTAAAGCATCAGGGGCGACAAAAGAGTCAGCATCTAGACATCCAATAAATTCTGCCTCAGTTTTTTCTAATCCATAATTAAGTGCCGTATGCTTCCCACCATTTTTTTTATGGAAAACTCTAACTCGACTATCTTCTTCTAACGACCTAGCTCTCTCAAGGGTATTATCAAGAGAACCATCATCAATTATAAGAATTTCTAATTTATCTTTTGGATAATCTAGCTCCATTAACGAATGAGCAGTCTTAACAATAGTAAGCTCTTCATTAAAACAAGGAACAATGATGCAAACCTTAGGATAATTTTTTGTTATTTTGGATCTATAAATTTCACTCTTTTTATCAAACAAAACTAAGAAAAAAAATATCCCAGAGTAGAGAGATAGTAATATTGAAAAATAGATAATTATACTTCCAGCAGTCATTCAGGTAGATTAATAGAATTATAAATAAAAACTAAAATAATTTTTTATAAAATTATCATATCATAATCTATAGAATTCTTCTACTTCAGATAAGATCCAGATAATGTACCCCTGCTCTTTATCTCGGTTTCGGCTCCCGCACTCCTAACCCCTTCTAGTTATGCGAGTCACTTCGCTAACTCCCTCTACCACCTGCCCTAGACTCGTTAGCCCAGAAAAATAACACACTCCAACTACCCCAATCCAGTTGCCTACGATCTCTTGAGATTCTTTTATTATTAATTAGGATATATAAAACAATCTTTAATGGTTGATAAATTAATAGTTAAAAAATTAAAAATAATATCTATGTTTGCTCCTATAAATCTAAATTATTCTTGACACTTAGGACAAAAATGACTAGAACGACCACCTATTTTTTGTCTCTCAATTATAGTTTCACAGTTTAAACACTTCTTACCATTCCGACGATAAACCCTTATTTTTTCTTGGAACCTACCTGAGTGTCCCTCGATACTAAAAAAGTCAGAGATACTACTACCAC
>JAJOKY010000042.1 GCA_021129615.1 Minisyncoccota bacterium
ATTATTTATAATAAAAAATAAATATGAAAAAAATATTAATAATTGAAGATGAAGAAATTTTAGCAGACCTACTTCAAAAAAAATTGATTCAGGCTGGATATAGTGTTTTAGTAGCAGTAGATGGAGTTGAGGGAATGAAAGAGATAAAAAAAGATATACCTGATTTAATTCTTTTGGATATTATAATGCCAAAAATGGGTGGTTTTGAAGTGATGAGAGAGCTCCAAAAAGAAAAAAAGTTTTCTAAAATACCAATTATAATTATATCTAATTCAGGGCAACCGGTTGAACTTGATTTAGCTCAAAAATTAGGAGCAACAGACTGGTTGATAAAGACTGACTTTGATCCACAAGAAGTTTTAAATAAAGTAGTAAAACAAATTGGAAATTAATTAATTTAAATAATATGGCTTTAAAAATATTAGTAGTTGAGGATGATAAATTTTTAAGAGAACTGATTACTCAAAAACTCATAAGAGAGGGGTATGATGTAAAGGGGGCCGTTGATGGAGAAGATGGCGTTATTAAGATAAAAGAAGAGAAGCCAGACATTATTCTCTTAGATTTAATTTTGCCTGGTATTGATGGTTTTGAAGTTTTAACAAAAGTTAAAGATGATCCAGAGCTTAAAGATATACCAGTCTTGATTCTTTCAAATCTTGGACAAAGAGATGATGTTGAAAGGGGTCTTAAGCTTGGTGCAGTTGACTTCTTAATTAAGGCCCACTTTACTCCCGGAGAAATAATAGAAAAAATTGAGAAAATAATGGGAGATAACAAAGAATAGTTTTATAACTATTGCTCACGCAACTTCCAACAAATAATAATTTAACATACGAAGGTTCAACCCTCGTATGTGTTTTTTCTCTCTTCCTCTCTTTTTTTCTTATCTGTCACCCTGAACGAAGTGAAGGATCTCGCTTCGCAACAGTCAACTAATAACAACTAACAGAGAAAAGAATATACGAAGGTTCAACCCTCGTATGTTCTCAGATAAAGGAAAGAACCTGCGGGGGTTGAACCTAGGCAGGTTATAGGAAAGAGTTAGTGAATTAGTGACTTCTATAAGACCCCGCTATGCGACTTGTCAGCTATTTTAAATAATAAAATGTTGATATTATTATACGGCAAAGATTCTTATCGTCAAAAAATAAAGATAGAGGAGTTGGTAGTAGGGGGAGGAAAGATCTCCTATTTTAAGACCGATCCGATCAAGAGCCTTAGCTTGATAGAGGATGAGATTAGGCAAAAATCAATTTTTCAAGAGAAGAGAACATTGGTTATATTCGGATTATTAGGACAAAAAAAACTAGACAAAAAGAGCATATCTTTTTTAAATAATTATGTGGAAGAAAAAGAAATAATTATTATTTTTGTAGAAGAAAAAAAGCAGATATTTCCATTTGATAAGATATTTGAAATTAACCCCCTAAAAGGGGACTCTCTTAAAAAATGGGCACATAATGAAATTATCATCAGGGGAGGAGATATAGACGATAGCGCTCTGATAGAGTTGATTAACAATACAGGTAACAATCTTTGGCTTTTATCTAGTGAAATAGATAAAATTATCTCCTATAAAAAAGGAGAAAAAATTTTAATTGATGATATTAGCCTCATGACTAGACCAGCAATAGAAGAGGATATATTTAAGCTGATTGACCTAATAGCATCTGGCGATAAAAAGGGTTCTTTAAAATTGATATATTCTCATATTGAAAAAGGTGATACCCTCTCATACATTCTTTCAATGATTGGTTACCAGTTTCGCAATCTAATATCAGTTAAAAAGGGTGGTTCTATGAAAGAACTTGATATGCATCCTTTTGTTTTTAATAAATCCCTATCCTTATCCCAAAAGTGGACAGAAAAAGCCCTTGAGGAGATGTATGATAGGATATTATTAAGTGATGTTGCTATTAAAACGGGAAAAATCGAGCCCAATATGGTGCTCGATTTACTTATATTCAAAATATAATTTTATTTTTTTACTTTCTGAGTGATTCTGGCTATAAATGATTTTTTTCTTGAGGCATTATTTTTTTTAATAATTCCTCGTTTTGCTGCTTTATCGATAGCTTTAGTGGTAATAGGGATTAGTTTTTGTGCTTCTTCTTTTTCTCCCTTTTTCATCAAGTCTTTGATACTCTTAATCATAACCCTCATGGTCTTTTTTCTTTCAAGGTTACGTTCCTTCCTTACAATAGTTTGTCGTAGATGTTTTTTAGCTGCTTTTATTATTGGCATAATCTTAATTATAGTATATTAAATATAAAGATAGCAAATAATCCTTCTTTTAGCAATAGGAAGTTACTATTTTTTGGTGGGCACGGGTAGAATTGAACCACCGACCTTCCGCTTATAAGACGGATGCTCTAACCACTGAGCTACGTGCCCTATTTCTTTAATTTCAAATTTCCACCTGATATTAAATTTTCAAATTCTTCTCTCTCTATTGTCTCTTTTTCAATTAAAATTTTTGTTATCTTTTCAAGTAATTTTTTATTTTTTGTTAATATCTTAATAGCAACTTGTTCAGAGTTTCTAATAATCTTAGATACCTCTTCATCTATCTTTGAGGCGATTTTTTCAGAGTAGATATTTCTTTCACTCATCTCTTTGCCCAAGAATATAGCCTCTCCTGTTTTCCCGAACGAAATTGGACCCAAGGATGACATCCCATATTCCTTAACAAGCTTTCTTGCTAGTTCAGATGACCTCTCAAGGTCATTTGAAGACCCTGATGATATCTCATTATATTTTATTTTTTCAGAAGAGTAGCCACCTAATAATGTTGTAATTTCTGACAAAAGCTCAGTCTTAGTTTTGATTCTTCTCTCTTCTTTGGGCATTTTGATTATATATCCAGCAGCTAAACCCCTCGCTATTATAGATATTTTTCTAACAGGAGATGATTCCTCAAGAGAAGAGGCAACTAGGGCATGTCCAACCTCATGATAAGCACTGACCTCTTTCTCTTTTTTAGAAAGAATATGACTCTTTCTTTCTGGCCCTAGAATGACCTTTTCTATTGATTCTAAAATATCTTTTTGCCCTATAGTAGACTTATTTTGTTTAGCCGCAAGAATAGCTCCTTCATTAATCAAATTTGAAAGATCGGCTCCAGAAAATCCAGGAGTTCTCTCTGCGATTTCTCTTAACTTTACATCAGAATCTAATGGCTTACCCTTACAGTGTATTTTTAGAACCTCTTCTCTGTCTTTGATATCTGGATTATCTAGTGAAATAACTCTATCAAATCTACCGGGACGTAAAAGGGCCTTATCAAGAACATCTGGCCTATTTGTAGCACTAATCACAATAACATTGGCATTTTTTTCAAAACCATCCATCTCAACTAACAACTGATTAAGTGTTTGCTCTCTCTCGTCGTGTCCACCACCAATTCCAGATCCTCTCATCCTACCAACAGCATCCAACTCATCTATAAAAATAATACAAGGAGCGCTTTTTTTGGCTGTAGCGAATAGATCTCTAATTCTTGCTGCTCCAGTTCCAACAAAAAGCTCAACAAAGGCGGAACCTGATGTATGAAGGAAAGTAACCCCCGCTTCTCCAGCGACTGCTCTAGCTAATAGGGTCTTTCCAACTCCAGCAGGACCTATTAAGAGAACTCCTTTCGGTATCCTAGCTCCAATTGAATGAAATTTTTTGGGATTTTTTAAGAAATCAACCACCTCTTGAAGTTCTTCCTTTACCTCTTTTAGTCCAGCAACATCTTTTAATGTTATTTTTTTATCTTTCTCCCCGTTCTTGAAAAGCTTTGCTTTTGATTTGGTGAATTCAAAGGCTTGCATTCCTCCTCCTCTTTTTGCCTGCTTAAACATATAACTGAAA
>JAJOKY010000032.1 GCA_021129615.1 Minisyncoccota bacterium
AAAAAAATAGAAGACCACAAGAGAGTTGATAGTGAGCCATCAGATGGAAGTAAGAAAAATCCAGCCAGCATCGATATAAGAATTGATGGAATTGGAGATATTATCTGTTCAATTAAAATAGCAACAAAAACCCCAAGAGCCCCATGTTCAACAACAATCAACTCAATATAATTAAGAATTAAATCTATCATAGCTATCTAGATAATAACAAAAATTACCTAAAAAGGCAAAAAGAGAAAAATGGAAATATGGGAGATAGAAACTTATCTCAAATATCTATTTTTTGCCCCTATATGTTCTTGAAAATTTCTACTAAAGACTGTTTCACCGGTTGGTTTTGATAGATAAAACAGATAGTCATTGGGGATTGGATATATGGCCGCTAAAATGCTCTTAAGTCCTGGGTTAGATATCGGACCAACTGGCAATCCCCTATTAATATAAGTATTATAAGGAGATTCTATTCTAGTTTCTTTGATAGATATCCTGGTGGTTCTTTTTCTGGTAATAAATGCTATCGTAGCATCAACTTGAAGTGGCATACCTATCTCTATCCTTCTCCATAAGATATCTGAAACCATTCCCTTGTCTTGATGAGATCTAACCTCCTCCTCTATTAAGGAGGCCATGGTTATTATCTCAAAAATAGTTTTTCCTCTTCTTTCAATCTCTTCTCTATGCTCTGGCAATAATCTATTATCAAGGTTCGTCAACATAGCAAGAATAAGATCTTCTTCAGAAAATCCATAATTAAAAAAATATGTATCAGGGAAAAGATACCCCTGAAGCCCTCTTGATTTTGGCTTGTCATAAAGGATGGCGAGCTCTTTTGGTAGCTCAGAAGCAACTATATCTAAAAAAATATCTCCACTAAGCCCATTAAATTCATCTAAATAGTTTGCGATTTCACTAGCCCTCCATCCTTCAATAATTGTTATTCTTTCTTGAACTACGATACCTTTATAAATTTTATCAAGAACCATAGAAACTGACATATTAGAGTTTAGCAGATATGTACCTGCTTGAAGTGATTGATGCTTGTTGTTGAGGAAAGCATAGGTAGTAAAAAGTATACTATCTATTATTATCCCTTCTTCTTCTAGTCTATCCCCTATCTGCTCTATCCCATCTCCAGTAAAAATTGTAAACTTGATATCTTCTTTTTCTGTAAAACTTCTAGGAACATTAACTCCAAAGAAAAAAAGAGAGATTAAAAATATTAATATGGCAAAAGTAGAGAAGTTTTTTTTAACTATATCTTCTAATATCATAAAAATATTTTAATCAATCTATCTTTTTATTGCTCTTATCGCTTATTAGTATTCCATTTAGGTGGTCAAGTTCATGCTGAAATATTCTTGCAAAAAGACCACTTAATTCCATTTTTATCTTTGAACCACTTAAATCTAAAGCCTCTATTTTAATATTAGAAAACCTACTAACTACTCTTGAGTAATTAGGAATACTTAAGCAACCCTCCTCCATAGAGATCATATTGCTATTATAAGAAGTGATAGATGGATTTATAAAGACAAAAATATCATTCTCGGGTTTGACTATTATAATCTTTTTTAATAGCCCGACCTGAGGAGCTGATATTCCTACTCCATTATGAGCTTCCATAGTTTCGACCATATTTGAAACAAGCTCTCTCAGCTCGTCATCAATCACTATGACTGTTTTAGATTTTTTTCGTAAAAAATCTAAATCTTGTATTATATCTAAAATCATAGTTTATATAAAAGTGCGGGTCCGCCCTGATTCGAACAGGGAACTTTGCTTTTGGAGAGCAAAATTATGCCGTTTAACTACGGACCCAAAAGTTCGAATTAATTTTCTATTTTTTAATCTCTTTGTGTATCTGGTGAGCGCGACATCTCTTGCAGAATTTACTTAAACTAAGTTTTTTCTCAATATCCTGCCCTTTTGATTTCTTAACCAAATAATTGATCTCCTTACAATAATCACACCTAAGCTTTACATATACCCTTTTTTTAGATTTTGTAGCCATTTTTTTATTCTTATTCTTTAAATTTTATTATTTTTTTAATTTTATCTATCTTTGAGCCGAGACCGGGACTTGAACCCGGGACCCCATCCTTACCATGGATGTGCTCTACCACTGAGCTATCTCGGCTAGTAATTTATAGTTTTGAATTTTAATCTAATTTAATTTCTCTCCCTCCGCTCTTTCTTTCCTATTTAGTTATTGTTTCTTGTCTCTTGGTTATTGATTGCTGTCTCTTATGTCTTGTGGGTAGAGAGGGATTTGAACCCCCGTAGCCCGAAGGCGTCAGATTTACAGTCTGATGCGATTGTCCACTCCGCCATCTACCCAGTAAAAACTACCCTACCATAAACTCTATTTTTTTCAATATATAGAGTCCTAATAAGAATTACTCTATTTTCCTCTCTCTCTGTTTCCGCCATTTTAATATTTCACTATGATCTCCAGATAAAAGAATCTCTGGCACTCCCCATTCTAAATCATGAATATTTTTGCCTCTTAGTTTAAAATTTTTAATATTTTTTTTAGATAAAATATTTTTAACATCTAGGGAGGCCGGCCTTGTAAATTGAGGATACTCAATAGCACTATTGTTGTCGATTCTCTCTTCTAAAAACTTCTCTTTACCTACCACTCCTGGAATAAGCCTCGAAACAGACTCTATGATCGTCATGGCTGGAATTTCTCCACCCATTAAAACATAATCTCCAATAGAAAGCTCCTCATCTGCTATATTTTGAGATACCCTCTCATCAATTCCTTCATATCTACCGCAAAGCACTATTAATTGATCTACTTTCGAAAGCTGAGTAGCTATGGATTGATTAAATTTTTTTCCGCTAGGGCTGAAGGTAATAATCTTAGAATTATCTGTTCTTTTAAGCTCTAAAATTGCTGCTAAAAATGGTTCAACCTTCATAACCATACCCATCCCCCCGCCAAAGGGCTTATCATCAACCGTTCTATTTTTATCCTCAGTATAATCCCTTAGATTATTAATTTGAATATCTAAAAGACCCAACTTAGAGGCCCTTCCTAAGATTCCAGCTTGGACATATTCTTTAAATATCTCTGGGAATATAGTTATTATATTAAAAATCATACTATTATAATAGCATGATTTTTAAATATACTAAAAATTAAAGAGTTAACTCATCTAGGCTATCAATAGGTGTTCTCTCTTCTTTTTCTTCTTTTTCTTCTTCTTTTTTTTCCTCTCTTTCTATTGGTTCCTCTCTTTCTGCTGGTTCTTCTATTTTTAGATTAACCCTAGATTGGTTCTTAAGTCCAATAATTCTTACTAAGTTTCTAATTGACTTAGCAGTTGCCCCAGCTCTTCCTATTATTTGCCCCATATCTTTTGGGTTAATCCTTAGTGAGAGTAAAACTCCCATTTCATCAACTTTCCTTTCAATTTTTACATCTTCTGGATAGTCGACTAGAGCTTTTACAATATATTCTAAAAAATCTTTATCGGGAATATCATTCATCATAATTATCTCAATTTTTAATAGATAACTCTTCCGTTTCGACCTTTTCAGTTAA
>JAJOKY010000029.1 GCA_021129615.1 Minisyncoccota bacterium
ATTAGTCAAAAAAATAAAATTTATAGAGATTATAGAAGTGGAAAAAGAGCAGATATTAGTTTTGATTATGGAGAATGGGATTATGGATTTGATATTATACCTGTTTTAGAAGAAACAAAAAGAATTCTTAAAATGTATGGACAATGGCTTATATTTTGTGCTGAACAACAGATAGGAATGTATAGAAAATGGTTAGAAGATAATGGACATTTCAAACAAATTATTATTTGGGAAAAAACTAATCCATTACCTCAATTTAGAAAATGTGGATATAGACAAGCGACTGAAATAATAATGTGGGCTTATAAAAAAATCAAAAAAAATCCATCAACATTTCAATTTTCTTGCCCAAGAAGAAATGAAAAATATATTTAAATTTCCTATTTGTGGAGGTAATGAAAGAAAAAAACATCCTACTCAAAAACCATTAGGTTTAGTTGTAGAATTATTAAGAAGACATAGTTTTGAAAATGATATAGTTTTAGATCCATTTATGGGAAGTGGCACAACGGCAGTGGCAGCTAAAAGATTAAAAAGAAACTTTATTGGTATAGAAATATCCTCAGATTATTCTAAAATCGCAGAAGCCAGAATAAAAACAATTCCTCAAACTTTATTATGAAAATCACAACCACAAATGGAAAAGAGTATTACATAATTGATTATTGTTCTTGCTGCCGAATGGATACTGCGGGAAGTCACGAATGGGATTGTCCAAATAATCCTCGTTTTAAAGATTGGGGCGAGCAAAAGAAAAAGGAAATTAAAGAGTGGCGAGAACGATTTGATAGAGATATGGAAGAAAGAAGGAAAAGATTTTTTGGTAATAAATAAGAATATGAAAAATAATAGCTTAAAAAACTTTATAAAGGAAACCGAGAAAAGGTTTGATAAAAAGTTTATGTCTACTCAAATTGATGAGGGTTATATTGAAATTGAAGAAAATGAAAAATTAAGAGAAGAACTTAAATCTTTCATCACCAACCACCAAATAGAATTATTAGAATTAGTGATTAAAAAGATTGAAGGACAGGAAAAAAACAATATGGCTTGTAATGATGTAGAAAAAGCAAAAACTCCAAATATTATAAGAATGCTTGGAAAGCAATATGGTTATAACCAATGCCGAAAAAACATCACCCAAATTATCAAAAAAGCAATAGAGCATTATGAAAATCACACGCAAAAATAATAAAATAATTATTGAAATAGACAAGTATCAAAATGCTTACGACGCTGTTGGTGAAAAGATTGGACAGATTGATAACATTATTGGTATAATTAACAAAGATGAGCTTGGATTTTCATATTTGATAGACCGAACTGGGAAAGGAAAAGGGCCTGATATTTCAACCCCAGTTGGCATATTCCCTTTAGTCCAGAGTTTAGGGAATTAAAGTTGGGATAGTTTAACTGGAAAAACTCTCGCCTCCAAAGCGAGTAATGGGGGTTCAAATCCCTCTCCCTTCGCCAAAATATTTAATAAAGGTCGGCAAAATATAAACCTAACTAATAAACAAAAATATGAACATTATTAACCAAGATACTGACACTTTAGAAGAATTAGAACCAACTCCTGAAGAAGAACCCAAAGAAGATACTCTAACAGAGGAAACTCCAACTGAAACTCCAGAAGAAGAGACTCCAAAAGAAGAAACTAAGGAAGAAGAAGAAAAACTTGACACAAGAGACGAGGAGTAGTATACTGAAATAGTTAGTTTGTAGAGCAATAGTTAGGATATCATATATTAACAGGATTAGCTTTTTAAAAGCTCCTGGACAATTTTTTAAATTAACTTCTATTATTGTTCTACAACTAACTAACAAATCATTATGCCTTATAAAGTCATTAGAAAAGGAAATAAATGGTTAACAATTAACGAAATCACAGGAAAAATTAAAGGAACCCACGATTCAAAACACAAAGCAATAGCTCAAATGAAATTACTTTACGGTATAAAAAGTGGAATAAAACCAAGAGGTAAAGTTAGAAAAAAAAGAAAAGCTTAATATAAATATTAGCTAATAAAAAAACACAACCTCATCTAACAACTTATAGGAGGATAAGTTGTAATGAGGTTGTGTTTTTTTGTTTTATATTGAAGAAGATTTGTCTATCCGACGGGTTCCTTAGAGAGTGAATGTCCCCCAATCCACGACTTTTCTTTTTTCTTTTCAACTTTCTTAATTTCTTCTTCTTTAACTTCTTCTTTAGATTCTTCTTTTATTGAAGTTTCTTCCTCTTTTTTTATTTTTGGTATTCTTTTTGACATATTATTCTTGAAGTAATTTATTTAAAGATGGTGCGACCTTTTCTCTAATTTTATCCACCACTCTTTTTGGAACTTGAAAGGGTTGTCCTTTTACTCCTGCTGGCGGAGAAACTGTAATCTCTGGATTTATTTCAATGTCTATCTTTTTTTGTTCACTTGCCATTTTGTATGCTTCTTTTGTTGCTTCTATATTAAGTGCTCTCTGGCTTTCAAAAGAAGGTTTAGTGGAAACAAATTGAATATCTAACTGAACTGGACTTTGACAAAAAGGACAACGAATTTTATCAACTCCTATTTTGGTATTGTTCTCTTCTTCACTATCAATAGAAAACTTGTGGTGTTTCTTTACGCAAATAAGAGAATGTGTATAAGTTATTGGTTGTTTAGCCATAGGTAGTATCATCTTCCCATTTTTCTCTAAACTCTTTTATTATTATTAGTATATCAGGTAGCTATTTAATTGTCAAGACCCTCCACCAATGATACCCATTTTTAAGAACTCCGTTATTTTTATCATCTA
>JAJOKY010000030.1 GCA_021129615.1 Minisyncoccota bacterium
GTATGAAGCTGTCTTGGTGCCGTCCAAATAAAACCAAGTGATTGCCTAATTTCTCTATCGTCAATCAGTTGTTTCAAAAATTCCGCCATCATTATTGTCTTTCCAGAACCAGTCGGCGACTTAAAAACCAATTTTTTACTACCAGAATAACCCAAAAGCCGTTTGGTCTTGGCTAATAAATCATCTATTGCATTTTCTTGGTAAATTTTTAGTTGCATAGTTAATTTCCTAAAAATTTATTTATATTCCCTAAGCAATCTTTAATTTCTTTATTTAAGCTGTTCTTATCTAATTCATCAATCTTTTTAAGTATCTCGTACAATTTTTCACTTCCTATAAAATTTTCAAATGAAGTCGTAAAAGAAAAAACTTTATCTTCAAGAGATAATTCTTCAATTAAATTATTTTTCCCATTACCATCTTGGTCATATACAACAAAAAAATCTATGCCGTAGGCCAAACAAATAGTCTGATAAAAATGTATATTATCCCTACCTACGCAATATCTTATCGTCAATTTTGAAAAATCAAAGTTTAACTTATTCGCTAATGCTAACACGCCATATTTATCGTTCGGTCCCTCAACTAATAAACATTTTTCGCAAAACAAAATTTCGTTATCTTCTCTGCGAAAGATAGTTTTATCTTGGCAAAGAGTTTTTATATCGTCTAAATGTCCCCTCAATTCTTTTTCAAGACTTACGCTTTTGCCATATTTCTCTTTTAGCAATTCATCGTTTGGATAAATTCCATTATCGGTTAATCTTTTAATTGTTTTCCAATTTCCCAAATCTATAAAAATATCAGAGTGAGTAGCTAAAATATGCTGAAATTTTGATAGTTTAACTTCCTTAAATAATTTATATTGTAACTGGGGGTGCAGGTGCAATTCAGGGTCATCAATCAAAAAAATAATTTCTTCTCTTGATAATTCACTTGTCAATTTTAGTAAAAAATAAGCAATCACCATCAACTCACCCGAAGCCATTCTTGATAAAGTAATAATTTTATCGTTCTCTCTCAATGAAAAAAAGGCGTCATCAAAAGGTTGTCGCAGATTAAAGAGGGATATTTCAAAACTTTTAAATTTTTCTCCCAAAAACTTCCTTATCTTGTCTTTTAAAAGATTTATTTTTATTATTTTGGATTGTTTTGGGGCCTCAACCTTGTTAATAATAAAAGAGTAAATATCTTCCCATTTTTTGACATAATCGTTTCTTTCGCTTGTTTTATAATCTTTGAAAAATCTCCAGTTGAGCTCGTTCAAAATTTTTTGAAAAGTGGTGAAATATCCGGGTTTCAAATCCTTGTCTCTTTCTTTTGAGAAATAAAAAATGTTAGGAAAATTATCTAAATTATTTCGTACAATAAGCATTTGATCGCTGACTTCTACCTTACTATTGTTTTCCCTTTTAAATTTAAACTTATTGCCCTGTTTGATAACACTTTTCGGTATATACTTATTATCTTCAACACTTAAATTGTTCCTGTCGGTGAATTCGTACGGAATGACATATTGATCTGCGGTAAAAATGCCCGAAAAAGCCTTTCCGGGAGTTGCCTTTTCTCTATGTTTAGCAATAAATTTTATTGTTTTACTAGGCAACCTTCTTGTTTGCCAGCCGTCAGGGATATTTATAAAAAAGAATTCATCAAATTCTACTATAATCTCAATGTTCTCATTGTCGTTATTATAATCATCTGGTTTAATCTTACTTTCAACAAACGAAAAACTGGTCGCAAGGTTAATCGCTTCTAAAATACTTGTTTTGCCAGTCCCGTTTTTGCCAACTAAAGTGGTATAATTTTCTTCAAATTTTATAGTCGTAGAATTTTTAAACGACCTAAAATTTTTTATTGTGATTGTCTTTATCTTCATAAAGATTTACTTAAATATTCTCCTATACACCCTCAAAATTGCTTCTGGAATAGGAGATAATTTGACTTTTTGCTTAACATCAGCAAATTCTTCGTCAAAAGTTTCATCGCCCAAAGAAAAAACATAGACGCTGAATTTGCCTCTAATTCCCTTAATCGCTTTTTTGAAGGCTGAAATTGCCGCTTGGTCAAAAATTATACCTGTATAATGATTAGCGTTTTTAAAAATCTTAAAATTCTTCCGGTCTAAAACTTTCTCAAAAGTTCCTTCTTTCACGCAAAGCATCTCCGTTGCTTGCTCTGTAAGTTTAATTTT
>JAJOKY010000005.1 GCA_021129615.1 Minisyncoccota bacterium
CCCTCTTTCTTCGAGGTTTGACCCTGGGTACTCCGTCCCGATATAGGAACATCGCAGATACATCTTCCCCTCCCCCTTCTGTCATCCTGAACGGAACGGAGCGAAGCGTAGTGGAATGAAGAATTTCATCCTCCGGGAACGAGATCCTTTACTCTGTTCAGGATGACAGAAAAAATTAATGGGGTGAACCCCATTAAATATTATCTTATGGTAACTCTTACAAGGACAAAATTATTTAACGGGGTAAATTCATTGAAATTTTTTCCTCCCTTTTCTATTTTTATATTTTTTTGGCCTGTTTACTTGTCGGATTGGAATTTGTGTGCTAATCTAAAAATTAAATAATATAATATTAAAAATATGGCTGTACCTAAAAAGCGTCACACTAAATCTAGGAGAAATAAGAGAAGGGGGAATATATTCTTGGAGAAACCTGTGATATCTTCCTGTTCTAAGTGTGGCAAAGAAGTTCTTCCTCATATTCTTTGTCATAATTGTGGCTACTATAAGGGGAAAGAAGTTATTAATGTTTTTAAGAAATTGGACAAAAAGGAGAAGAAAATGAAAGAAAAAGAGATTCAATCAAAAGAATCAAAAGATTTAAGTGTCGAAAAATTATCTAAAAAATCTTCTTAATGTATGGCTTCTAGGCATCTTTCGAGATCGATAGCTCTTCAATCTCTCTATGAGTGGGATTTTTATGGAATGAATAATGATGCACTAGAGGGAATAATTACAAAAAATATATCAGAGTTTGCAGCTGGGGCGATGGTAAGGGAGTTTGTATGGAGTTTAATTAATGGAGTTATTGATAATATTGATCACATAGATAAGATAATAGGGATAGCTGCTCCCGAATGGCCTGTTAGTCAGATTGCAATAATTGATAGAAATGTTTTAAGAATTGGTCTGTTTGAGCTCCTTTATGCCGATACGAAAGAGGTGCCTCCTAAGGTAGCGATAAATGAATCTATCGAATTAGCAAAAAGATTTGGAGGAGAGGCTTCTGGAAAATTTATTAATGGAGTTCTAGGAACTGTATTCACAGAGATTATGGATAAATAAGAACTATATGAAAGATTTTTCTATTCTTCAAGATAAACTAGAGATTAAATTCAATAATAGAGAACTATTGATTCAGGCTCTTTGTCATCGATCATATATCAATGAGAATACTAATTTTAGAATGGGACACAATGAAAGGTTGGAATTTTTAGGAGATGCAGTACTTGAACTAGTAGTTACAGAGCACCTTTATAATAAATATCCGAAAAAAAATGAGGGTGATCTAACTACATGGAGAGCTGCTTTAGTCAATACTAAGACACTTTCAGAGCTTTCAAAAGAGATAGGGATAGAAGACTTTATTTTACTATCTAGGGGAGAGGGCAAAGCAATGGGTAGAACCAAGCAGTCTATACTAGCAGATACATTGGAGGCGTTGATAGGGGCAATTTACCTTGACTCAGGATATCTTTTATGTAAAAATTTCATTGAAAAGAATTTAATAAGTAAGTTGCCTAGAATATTAAAATTGGGGTTACATATAGATTCTAAGTCTAGATTTCAAGAGGAAGCACAGAGCAGAGAAAAGATAACTCCATCCTATAAAGTGATAAATGAACTAGGACCTGATCATGAAAAAACATTTACAGTCGGCATCTATATAGGCGATAGGTTGATTACAAAAGGAGAGGGACTTTCAAAGCAAGAAGCTGAGGAGGAGGCAGCCAGGAGGGGATTAGAGATTATGAAATGGTAAAAAATAATAATTAAATAATATGATTACAATAAGATTATTAAGGATTGGTAAAAAGAAACAACCATCATACAAAATAGTTGTTACAAATAAAAAAAACTCACCCAGTGCAGGTAGATTTATTCAACAAGTTGGTTTTTATAATCCAATTACAAAGGAGAAGTCTATCAATGGAGAGAGGGTAAATTATTGGATTAGTAAGGGGGCATCAGTCTCTGACACTGTTTACAATCTTTTAATTAGTGAAAAGATTATAGAAGGAAACAAGAG
>JAJOKY010000006.1 GCA_021129615.1 Minisyncoccota bacterium
TACCGGGGATTTTACCAACATTATCTAAGGAGGAATCCTTGGAGGTTACCAAAATATACTCCATTGCTGGACAGATTCCACCTGGAGGATCTTTAATAAGAGTGCCTCCATTTAGAACACCCCATCATACGACATCTTTAGCAGGTCTAGTTGGGGGTGGAACAAGACCTCGGCCAGGTGAAATTAGCCTAGCTCATAGAGGTATCTTATTTCTTGATGAGTTTAACGAGTTCCCACGATCAGTATTAGAATCTTTACGACAACCACTGGAGGACAGTTTTTTGACTATTTCTAGGAGTAAAGAGAGGGTAGAATATCCATCTCGTTTTATAATGGTTGCATCTGCGAATCCCTGTCCCTGTGGCTATGCTAATCATCCTAAAAAAGATTGCATCTGCTCTCAACAACAGATAAAAAAATATCAGAAGAGAGTTTCTGGGCCACTTCTTGATAGGATTGATTTACATATAACATCTCAAAGTGTAGATTTAAGTGCTTTAAGTGAGAATCAAAAGGCTTCTGATTCTTTAGAATCATCAGGAAAAATTAGAGATAGAGTCTCTAGGGCTAGAGATATAGAAAGAGAAAGGTTTTTAGAAGAACCAATTTTTACTAATTCCGAAATGAAAAATTCTCATATTAAAAAATATTGTAAGTTAGAAAAAGAGACTGAAGAGATTTTACAGCAAGCGAGCGCTAAATTTCAATTATCAGCTCGCGCCTACCTGAAGATGATTAAAGTTGCTAGAACAATTGCCGACCTTGAAGAATCGTTAGAAATTAAGATTTCTCATATGGCTGAGGCCTTGCAATATAGACTAAAAGTATATGAGGGTATCTAAGTTTAAGACTGGGAAAATAGGTGAAGATATAGCTAAAAAATATCTGTTACAAAAGGGTTATAAAATTTTAGAAGAAAATGTTTTGAGTAAGTTCGGTGAAATTGATATAGTTGCTCAGGATAAAAAAATTCTTGTGATTGTGGAGGTGCGGACTAGAATCGGGGACTCGTATGGTACACCAGAGGAGAGTTTAGGAAAAAAGAAACTAGAAAAATTGAAGTTTAATACGATGTGTTATTTAGCAAAAATAAGGTGGGAGAAAGACTATAGAATAGATGCAGTATGTATAACTCTATGCAATAAGCACAGTATCAAAAGCATCAATCACCACATAGCAATTTAACCCTTACTACTTCATCCCTTGACAAATACTCCCATCTATGTCACTATTTTATTAGTTATTAGTTAAAAATAGAACATTGAAAAGGAGGTGATGAAATGGAAAGTATAGCAATAATTTCTTTAATAGTAGGTTTATTATTTACAGCAGGTATGGTCTGGTTGACAGTAATTATCGTCAAAAAAATAATAGACTATGCAAAAAAGAAATAAAAGATCCATCTCCCAAACAACCTTAATAAAAGGTTGTTTTTTTAGAGCTACACTTAATACGGATTTTCTCAAGGACCTTAAGTAAGAAAAAGAGGATAGCGATATTTTTTGTGAGTATTATTAGCTCAATGGTTGACCCTATTAAATAATTTTTGCTTTGCAAAAATTGCTACAAAATATAATTTAATGGGGGCTTTTTTATCAAATAATTAACTGTCAATTATGTCTAGTGGCTTGAATACCAGCTATAAATCTTTAATAAACAAGGGCTTGTGCTCCCTCCGAGGGAGCACAAGCCCTATTAAAGAAAAAGGAAAAAGCTGAGGACCTTCTGAAGACCATCAGCTTTTTAAACAGGAAATTAGCCATTTTTATCTTTTCCCTCTCCCTTCTGTCATTTCTGCCGTCCTCCCCCTCCGTCATTCTGAACAAATCGCTCCCTCCTGTTATTTGTTAGTAGTTATCTGTTGGAAGTTGCGAAGCAGTAACTCCGAATTCTTTCTTTCTGAATTCTGATTCTCCGAGATCCTTCGTGAGACACTCAGGATGACGGAA
>JAJOKY010000010.1 GCA_021129615.1 Minisyncoccota bacterium
TAAAGTTGTCGAAGCAAAGAGCTATTTTCTAGTTAGTAGGGAGTCATTAGATAATTCTGATATTATTTTAGATAATCTAACCTTGACTAATGACAACTCTCTAGTCATTAAAGACTTAAATGGTAATATTGTGGATAAAGTTGGATTTGGGGATGCTCAAGATTATGAGACTACTGCAGACTCCAACCCTGAGATGGGTAAAAGTATCGGTAGGGTTTGGAATGAAGGTTCTAAAAAATATACTGATACCAATAATAATGCTAGCGATTTTGAGGTTCAGTCGCCAACTCCTGGGTCTAAAAATAGCGAAACACCCCCATTAGGAGTGCCAGATGATCAAACCACAGCTGATATTCTTCCCCCTGTCAGAGAAAACGGAAGCCCGTCTCAATCTGAAATTTTGGGATATGGAACAAGCGAAATAAGTATTGGCTTAACTACTAATGAGATTGCTGTTTGTAAATATTCCTTAGATGAAGGTATAGATTATAGTTCAATGATTAGTGTTTTTTCAACAATTGATGGAAAGTCTCACTCTTTTTTGATAACAAATTTAAGCGATGGGTCTAGCCATAATCTTTATATTAAGTGTAGTGATGCTTCAGGAAATAGTAATGTTGATGATTTTATTGTGAGCTTCAGCGTCGCCTCCTCACCCTCTTCAACCGACCAAGCTATAGATCTAGATATCACCCCTCCTAATATTATAATCTCAGAAATTCAAATTGAGGGCGAGAAAAAATCTCATGATTTTATTGAGCTTTATAATCCAACAGATCAAAATATTTACCTTGACAATCATGGAGGGTTCCATATTAAATTAGTTAAACGAACAGAAAATGGACAAAGTAATACAAGTATTAAGTCTTGGCAGGGAGATACTGCGTCAAAAATTCCAGCAAAAGGATATTATTTATGGGCAAGGTCTTCTAGAAATGAAGATTATCCATCTTTAATAAGTGCTGATACTTGGACTACGGCAGGTATTGCTAATGATAATGGAGTAGGTCTGCTTTGGAAGAGAGGTGATGAAAGTTTTACGATTGACTCTCTCGGCTGGGGTGATGATTTTAATAATGTTTTATTTGAAAACTTGGCTTTTTCTGAGAATCCACTAGCTGGTAAGAGTTTAGGTAGAAAGTGGTCAAGCACTAATGGAGGGCATTATATCGATACCAACAATAATCAAAATGATTTTGAAATTCAAACACCAACTCCTGGAGCCCAAAATATCCCATTGCAGTCCCAATAGATCCCCCGCAGGTTCTTTTCTTCCCCCCTCTCCCTCTCTTCCCATCTTCCCCTCTTCCCCTCTTCCGTCATCCTGAGTGTCTCACGAAGGATCTCGGAGAATCAGAATTCAGAAAGA
>JAJOKY010000027.1 GCA_021129615.1 Minisyncoccota bacterium
AAGTTCCTTCTTTCACGCAAAGCATCTCCGTTGCTTGCTCTGTAAGTTTAATTTTATTTTCATCTGTTGGCTCTGCGTCAACAAAATCGGTTTTGAAATATTTTAAGTTTCCGCCTAAACCCCCAACTTTTTCTCCTTTCAAATTTTTATATCCCTCAATAACTTTTTTAATTCTAGGATAACAGATATCAGTACAGATATTATTTTCATTATTGGTAACCAAAATAAATTGCCGATTGCCACCATCTTCTTTGTTAAGTTCTAAAACTGCTTGACCAGTTGTACCAGTACCCGCCATAAAGTCTAATACGATTGCGTTCTTATTGTCTATTAAATTGATTAAAAATTTCATAAGGCCCACTGGCTTAGGATACTCAAACACTCTTCTATGGAGAATATTTTGTAATTCCCTGGTTCCCTGCTCATTAGAAAAATCCAAAATAAAACTTTTATAAGGGATACTGCGTTCTATCAGGTTGCCTTCATTATCTACAAGCTGGTATTGCTTAAAATATACACTCCAGCCATTTTTTGTTTTTCTAAAAACTATATATTTATTTGCCATTCCCCACTTCACTTTTTCTTTACTCCAACGCCACGTCCAATTTTTTCTACCCCTTTTGCCTCCCGGCCAAATTTGACTGCTATCCGGTGCTTTTATCGGATAAACAAGGCTTTCTGAGTAATGAATGCTTCCTCTATCAAGTTTATTTAATTTATACCTACCCCTTATTTTTATAAATTCATCTTTGTATTTATAACTCTCATCATTGGCTTTAGATAATTGAGCTAATTGCAGTAAATGCTTTTTTCTTGCATAACAAATTACATAATCATGTTCAATTGAAATATGTTTTGCATCAATACGCGGCGCTATCCCACTTTTTCTTGGTAAGATCGCAACAAAACTTCTTTCTCCAAACAAATCTGGATTATCCATCAATACCTTTAACTGTGCCACCTCATTATCATCAATTGAAATAAAAGTCACTCCAGCATCTCGTAATAGATTTTTCGCTAACTTTAATCTTTTTTCCATAAAGGCAAGCCATTTTGAGTGACGGTAGGTGTCCTCTCTGTCAACATAGCTGTCATTGAAAATAAAATCTTTATTGCCTGTATTGTACGGCGGATCAATGTAAATAACATCAACTTTTTTCGCGTGGGTGTAATTCAAAACCGAAAGCGCGTGATAATTGTCGCCTTCAATCAATAAATTTACCGGCCTGTCTTTGTCAGTGATTATTTCTTTGTTTTTTATCTCTTTCAACACCGGAAGTTTTTCTTTGCACATCTCAACCACTTCTTCGGGTTTTTCTT
>JAJOKY010000009.1 GCA_021129615.1 Minisyncoccota bacterium
AAAGGAGATAGAGATGACATACTACGTACATAAAGCAATATACTATGAGTTCCATTGGCAAACACCTGATGGAAAGTGGCATTATACGTCTTGCGAACCACATGAGTGGCAAGACCATGCTGATTTCTTTAACGGTCAAAAACGTTCAGGGTTCATACTAGATTGGTATGATGAAGTACACGCTGAATATGACGATGACTAGGTTCTTAGTGTCCACATCACTGTGGGCACTCTAGAGTCTATCTGTAATTTATCTTGGTGTCTTATCTATACCTTTTTATGGGTAAGACACCAGCTATCAGTTCCTGATATTTCTCTACCTATACCTGGACAGTTATCATCGACATTGCTGACGGATAGTAGTCTTCATAGTGCCCACTTAATTCTCGTGGGCATCCTGAAGCCTATCTTCGGATAAGCTTATTCCGTATCAGTACTAAAGTTGCCTGGCATACAAGCAGGCTAATCACCGATCTAAAACTTAAAAGGAGATCAGATGTTGTATCAAGTATATGTTCCAGGCCGTAAGAAATTAGTGAAGGAAACTAGGAGCCTACGTGAGGCACATGTTTATGCAGTTGCGAAAGGCGGTGGAATAAGGGTGAAGCGTAGGAAAGAGCCAAATAGGTCAATTGTCTTTAGTGGTATACTAGAGTACAATGACCCAATAGAAGAAATCTTATAGTTTCTTAGTGTTCACATTATTATTGTGGGCACTATAGAGTCTATCTATAAATAAACCTATGGATAAATCTTTGGCTCGAAAGGAAAAGACATGGTTATAAACTTTCTATATCTCCCTTATTCCCTAACATTTCTCGACCACTACCATAACTATCACTAGGATAGTTCTCGGCAGGATTAGTAACAGATACCTAGCTTTTGCAGCGCTTACAGTTTGTGAGTGCTGCAGAGGTTGGTGAGTTGCAATAATGCTAATAAAGAGGTTCGCAGATTAGCCATAAACTGTAGATAATAGTTAAAGGAGATAAAATGGAAGCGTTAGACAATATAAATTACAATGGGGAGAACGTGCTGGAGAAAGTGAGGAAAGCGTTTAATAAACTGACTAGTAAGGACGTATTGAATGAGGCTCTTATAT